>CAZTHJ010000001.1:0-3854 GCA_964613565.1 uncultured Dehalococcoidales bacterium
GAATTCGGCGCAAAAATGGGTAAGACAGTAATCACGGCAAAGGATGCCCCGGCCTATATAGTAAACAGGCTCTTGATACCTTATCTCATGGCGGCTATCAGGCTTTATGAAGTCGGTTATGCCAGTAAAGAAGATATTGATGCCGGCATGCGCCTGGGCTGTAATTATCCCATGGGGCCACTGGAATTGCTCGATTTCGTTGGCTGTGATACGGCCATGTATGCCGCCCAGGCCATGTTTGATGAGCTGCATGAGCCTCAGATGGCTCCTCCACTGCTGTTGAAAAAGATGGTGGCTGCGGGTCAACTGGGCAGGAAGACAGGAAAAGGGTTTTACGATTATCGCAAGTAGCCTTTATAAATTATGAATATGAGAGGTCTGGCTTGCGCTGAGAAACGTAAGCCAGACCTGTTTTGTTTTTAATAGGTTAAGCAAGGCAGGTTACCATATCTGTATATTATTTTAGTTTGATTAGCCTTGACGTTGGCCAGTTGACACTGTTACAATGCCAGTGCTTATTCCATAGCTAAATCTTTTTTAGAGGTATTTTCGTGCAGAAATACAGTTCAGATAATATCAGAAATGTTGTCTTTTTATCCCATTCAGGTGCCGGTAAAACTTCTCTCAGTGAAGCAATCCTGTTTAACAGCGGCGCTGTTACCAGGCTGGGCAAAGTCAGCGACGGTACTACAGTATCCGATTATGAACCCGAAGAGATAAAGCGGAAAATAAGCATAAACCTTTCAATTTTATCCTGCGCCTATAAAGACATGAAATTTAATCTGATTGATACTCCGGGTTACCCGGATTTTGTGGGAGAGGTACGTGCAGGATTGGCCATCAGTGATAGTGCCGTTATTGTGATCTGTGGAGCCTCGGGAGTTGAAGTCGGCACCGAGCAGGTGTGGGAACAGGTGAACAAAGTTAATTTGCCTGTATTTATCATCGTGAATAAGATGGATCGTGAAAATGCCAATTTTACCAATACTTATAGTGATATTCAAAAAAAACTGGGCACAAAATGCATGCCTGTTCAGTTGCCCATCGGTTCGCACAAGGATTTCAAGGGAGTTATAGACATAATATCCAAAAAGGCTTTTTCAGGAAGCCCTATGAAAGAGATAGAAATCCCTCGGGATTACAAAAAGGACGTTGATGATTACTATAATAAGGTTGTCGAAGCTGTTATAGAAATTGACGATGAGCTGTTGGCGCGCTACCTGGATGGAGAACAGATCGACCAGAAGCAGATATTGGCCTGTCTGCATAAATCAGTTATGGCCGGGAAATTTGTACCCATATTGGCTTGTTCGGCACTCAATAATGAATATATCACACCCATCATGGATGCCATTGGTGATTATTTGCCGTCACCTGTGGAGAAGGGGCAGGCCTCCTTAATAAGTGCAACCTCGGGCAATCCTGAATCGGTGGAATTGAAATCGGATGCGCCTCTGTCAGCTCTGGTTTTCAAGACTACCACTGATACCCATATTGGCAGGATCAGCTATTTTAGGGTAGTAAGCGGTGAAATCACAGGTAATTCGCAAGTGTGGAATACTATAAAAGGCAGCGCCGAGCGCATAGGTCAATTGTCTACGGTTAGGGGCAAAATACAGGAATCAGCGCAAAAAATCCCTACCGGTGACATTGGCAGCGTAGGGAAATTGGCAAGTACGACTACCGGGGATACTCTGGGATCAAAAGACCATCCTTTGAAATTGGGTCCCATTGATTTTCCTCCCTCCGTTTTTTGCATGGCTGTTAATGCCAAATCCAAGGGTGACCTGGACAAAATGAGCACTGCCTTGCCGCGTATATGTGAAGAAGATATGACATTAACTATACAGAGGGAGCAGGATACAGGGGAGTTATTGCTCTGCGGTATGGGTGAAACCCATCTTGAAGTTGCCTGTGAGAAAATGACGCGTAAATTTGGCGCCGAGTTAGTACTTGATTTACCCAAAGTGGCTTATAAGGAAACTATTACAGCCAGCACGCAGGCCGAATATAAGCACAAGAAGCAGACCGGCGGGCATGGCCAATACGGACATGTATTGCTGGAATTTGAGCCCTTGCCCAGGGGAAGCGGTTTTGAGTTTGATGAGAGGATAGTCGGCGGCTCTGTCCCACGTAATTACATTCCGGCAGTTGAAAAAGGGGTAAATGAGGCCAGGTTTGAAGGCGTATTGGCAAAATATCCAGTCATAGATGTTAGAGTTACACTATATGACGGCAGTTATCATGCTGTAGATTCTTCAGAGATGTCATTTAAACTGGCAGCCTCACAGGCTTTTAAAAAGGGTTTGCAGCAGGGGCAACCCGTTTTACTGGAGCCTGTAATGAATATTGCTATTACGGTGCCGGATATTTATACAGGAGATATTATCGGTGATCTAAACTCCAGGGGTGCCCGTGTACTTGGTATGATACCTGAAGGTAATATTAATATCATACAGGCACAATCTCCTCTAGCTGCAATTCAGAGATATGCCATAGATCTAAGATCTATAACGCAGGGCAGAGGAACTTTCAAGACAGAGTTCAGCCATTACCAGGAAGTACCCGCCCATATGGCGCAAAAAATCATTGCCCACAGGCAGCAGAAAGAAGAATAGCCAGCCACAGAAATTGCAGCGCTGGCTATCATATTCAAAGCCTGGTAATGCTTAGCTGGAAACCAGTTTTTTAACCTTTTCTGTTAATGCAGGTAATACCTGCTTCCAATCACCCACAATGCCGAATCTGGAGAATTTAAATATGTTTGATTCCGCATCTTTGTTGATGGCTATTATGTTCTTGGCACCGGAACACCCTGCCATATGCTGGCTTGCTCCTGATACGGCTACTGCAATATAAAGGTCAGGAGATACTATTTTACCCGTTAAACCTACCTGGGATGTCTCCGGCGACCAACCGTTATCACACGGCGGACGTGTAGCGCCGACAGCTCCTTTGAGCGTTCTGGCGAGCTCCTCTAATTGTTTGAAACCTTCATTGCCGCCAATGCCCCTGCCGCCTGTAACAATTACGGGTGCATCCTCCAATTTAATTCCAGCCACCTCTTCCTTCACTGTTTCGATTACCCGGATTTTAATTTTGGATGTATCTATAGCTGTCTGGACAGGCACAATTTCGCCTTTCCTGGCATCATCCGGAACTATTGGTGACATTGCCTTTTGTCTGATAGTCGCTATCTGAGGCATGTTTTCCGATATAAAAGTTGCCTGAGCATTGCCTCCGTAAACCGACCTCGTCAGCTCGAAATATTTGCCCGCATCATCAATTTTAATATCAAGGCAATCCATGGCCAGCCCCACGCCGTTTCTAAAAGCCACTGTGGGCGCCAGATCGCGGCCGATAGAGCTTTGTGCCATTAATACCAGCTTAGGACTGTTATCCTTAATGATTTTCTCCAATGCCATGGCAAACGTGTCATTCTGGTAGTCCTTAAAGGAAGCATCAGTCACAGTTATTACTTTATCGGCTCCAAATTTTATCGCCTTTTGCGGAGCATCTCCCATTTGATCAGAAATCAGTACGCATGTTACCGATTCCTTTAATTCATCGGCGAGGCGTCGGGCGCATCCCAGTATTTCCGTTGTAGTTGCGCTCATATCTCCGTTGGCTATTTCACCAAGCACCAAAATACCTTTATTATCAGACATGAAAACCTCCATTACTTAATATGCACTATTCTAAGTTTATATCAGTTTTGCTTCCCTTAATTTTTCGGCGAGTTTCTCCGCAGCTTCTGCGGCTGTTTCTCCCTGTATTATTTCGCATTTGCCTTCTCTTACAGGCTGGAATAATTTAAGGAGCTTGGCTTTTCTGCCATCATCCCCAAGCATCGA
>CAZTHJ010000001.1:3922-25888 GCA_964613565.1 uncultured Dehalococcoidales bacterium
ATACCCTGCAGCTTGGCGATGCGCGGCTCACCGATTTCATTGCTGACGGTTATTACAGCAGGCAGTGTGACTTCTACAACCTGGTAGCCATCAGCTACAACCCTTTCAATCTTGGCTTTTCCCTCGCTGACCTCAATTTTCTTGGCCAGTGTTACTATGGGAAGCCCGAGAAACTGTGCGATGCCCGATCCTACCTGGCCCGCATCCCAGTCTGCTGCCTGTCGGCCGCAAAATATAATATCAAATTGCCCTATTTTCTCTATGGCCTTGACCAAAGCACTTGCCGTCGTCCAGCTGTCTCCTCCCTCAAAAGATTTATCATCCAGTAATATCAACTCATCCGCCCCCATTGACAGCGGGCTCTTGGCCACCTTGATGTCCAGATTTGACCCCATGCTTAAAATAGTAATTTTACCTCCCTGTTTATCCTTGATCTTGAGGGCAGCCTCAACCGCATTTGCATCAAAAGGGCTGATCACCAGCGGTACATTGGGCGGAGGTATAACCTTGTTGTTAGCAGCATCGATCTTGAAACTTGATGGAGGGGCTTCAGGATCGATAATTTGTTTACAGCATACAATCATGTTCATAGATAATGATTCCTCCAATAATGAGAATTTGTATTTGAGAAAATGATAAAAGACGACGGATAACTATAAAATAAAGTGCGTCTCTTTGTCAAATATTCTGAGAGCAAAATTGAATTTGTGCAACACGCTGGTGTCCATTCATATCCACATGAAATGTTAGTCTGGCGTTAACGAAAAATTGTTTTATCATCTCTGCGATGGCACTACTCTGGTCGTAGCCTATCTCCAGTAATATGCAGCTTTGCCTTTTGAGTTTTGGCAGGCAAGTATAGAGCAGCTGTCTGATTACTTCCAATCCGTCCATGCCGCCGTCGAGCGCAGCTGAAGGTTCATAATTGATAATAGAGGCAGGCAGCGAATTCAAATCAAGGTTATTAACATAGGGTAGATTAGCGCACAGCAAATCCAGCGGCTCAGAGATGTTCTCTACCAGATTCCCCTGGATAAACTCAATTTTGTGGGCTGCCCCGTGGCATGCGGCATTATGTCTGGCTATATTCAAGGCTTCTGCTGATATGTCAACGGCGTATATTTTGATATTATTCAGGTGTGCAGCAAGCGAAACAGCAATGGCTCCGCTTCCAGTTCCTATGTCTGCTATCTGTATTACGGGTGATTTGCTGTCATGGCTAACATTACAATACTTGATGGCTTCATTGACAAGCAGCTCGGTTTCAGGCCTGGGGATGAGTACATTGCGGTTAACGTAAAAATCCAGGTTAAAAAATTCTCGCCGCCCTAATACATAAGCCAGCGGTTCTCCTGAAGTTCTGCGTTTAAGCAGTTGTTCCAGATTATCTATCTGCTGGCTGTCTAGAGTATGCTCAGGGTAAGCATAGAGTTTGGCTGCTGATATCTGTAATAAATGGCATAGCAGCGTTCTGGCTTCAATATGGACATCCTCAATGCTATAGGAGGAAAGATAACTGGAGGTATATTTCAAGGCCTGGCCGGCATTCATGATTCGATGCCCATCAGGTTTTCCAGCAATTTTTCTTTCTCCTTGCTGATCAATGCATCGATGATTGTATCCAGATCTCCAGCAAGGATGCCCGGCAAATTATGCAGGCTTAAGCTGATCCTGTGATCTGTCATTCTGTCCTGAGGGAAATTATAAGTACGGATCTTCTCAGAACGTTCCCCACTTCCAATTTGCGATCTTCTCTCGGCAGTAGTTTCCTGCAATTTTTTCTGCTGCTCTATGTCAAACAGCCTGGCCCTGAGCACCGCCATGGCTTTCATTCTGTTCCTGATTTGTGATCTTTCATCCTGGCAGGTAGCTACTATGCCGGTAGGCAAGTGGGTAAGCCTGACGGCTGTGGTTACCTTGTTAACATTCTGGCCACCCGCTCCGCCACTTCTAAAAAAGTCCATTTTTATATCATCAGTATTGATATTTATTTCGATATCCTCTGCTTCCGGCAGAACAGCGACAGTCGCTGTGGAAGTATGGATTCGCCCGGACGCTTCGGTTTTGGGCACACGCTGCACACGGTGGACACCCTTTTCATATTTTAGTCTCTCGAAGGCGCCTTTGCCGATAATCTCGAAAATGACTTCTTTGAAACCACCTATCTCCGTGGCATTTGCGTCAATGAGATCAACAGTCCAGCCTTTGTTCTGGGCATAACGGCTGTACATCCTGTATAATTCTGAGGCAAAAAGAGCCGCCTCTTCGCCACCGGTACCAGCCCTGATCTCAATAATTGCGTTTCTGGACTTGTTCGCATCTTTGGGAAGGAACGCAATCTGTAAATCTTTAAGCTGTCTGTCCCTGGCATTTGCCAATTTTTCAAGTTCCACTTTAGCCAGCTCTGCCATCTCGGGATCAGTGCTGTCTTTTAACAGGGTTTCTGTGTCCTCAATAGCGGCAAGCGTCTGGTTATAGGCGTCATATTTATTGACGATGTCTTCGAGTGAAGCATGCTCCTTTGCCAGGGGCTGCAGCTGCTTCGGATCTGTGACAATATCAGGCTGCGCAATCAGATTTGATATTTCTTCATATCTCTTTTTTATTAAATCCAGTTTTTCTAACATTTCAAATCATAAAATCCAGCTGGTGAAATTGTACAAGGCCTGGTCATGTTTCCGGGTATCGATTTAAACCAGGCCATTTACAGCAAATCCGAAGGAAGCTAATACCTGTATTTCTTGATGTTTGCTTTAATGAGGATGAAAATGAAGACTATTGCGACAATTACCAGGATCAGTATGACCCAGCTTATGATTATTATCTGGGTTTGTATCGGGGCAATTTGAAATTGTGCGGTGTCAGACCACTCCGTAGTATTTCCATTAATGTCTATGCCTTTAACGTGCCAGTAATAATTCCCCGTTGCCAATCCATCTGTCCTGGTTAAATAATACTCGGTGCCGCCGGAAACATTTCTTTCCACATCAACGGTATCAAATCTGGGGTTACTTGATATTTGGAGAATATAATGTAGCTGGAGATTCTCTCCTGCAAGCGCCCAGCGCAGTGCGGTCAGGTTATCCCTGCTCCCTTGATTTGCCCTGCCTTTCAGGTAACTGCCCAGACCAGTCAGGTAATTGAATACCCCTAAATAAACATCTCCGACTGAATCGAATATTGAAATTGTCTGACCATTGACTGGCTCCAACAGTACAGGTACGACGTTACTGCTGGACTGCAGCAACGAGAATTTCATCTGAGCAGTATTTCCCTGATTACCAGCTGCAGAGAAAATAGTTTCCTGTATATTGACTTGAGGTATAACAAATTCCAATTCGAATGTACCTGTGGCGTCTGCGATCAGGTCATTTCTTACCTCGCTGTCACCATATTGCAAGGTGATTTTTTCGTCCTTGCTAAATCCCGTGCCAGTTACCTGAATAATATCTGCCTTTTTACCTTTATCAGGATTTAACGTAAGGCCGGGTGTGACTGTGAAAATATGATCAGGGAAGGTACCGCGTGGAGTGAAGCTGCTTCCATAAACACCTATGCTATGATCACCACGGGTGGTTGGTGGCACAAATACGCTTTCATAGGTATCACCTTTTCCTTTTATTGTAGAGACAGTGGGGCGTGGTGAGCCATCAAGTATAAGGCTGCCGTCATTTTCAGCTTCAACATTGGTTTTAATAATCTTATTATCCAAGGTAATGGTCAAGCCGTCTTCATTGTGCCTGAAGCCCCAGGCATAAATCATCAACTGTGTTCCCACAGGCCCGCTGTCCGGAGAAACTTCAGCATAAGGGGCCACGATCAGAGACAACTGGGTTAATTCACTGACCGCGGTGCTGGAACCGTGGACGCTGACCGTATGCCTGCCTCTGGCAAGAGTCGGCACACTAATCGTAGCTGTCCAGGAGCCAAATCTATTGGCATCTATATGGCCGGTCATGACGTCCTTGCCATCCAAACTGATTTTTATATCTATTTCGTTAGCCTCAAATCCGTATCCATATACTGTGAATGATGTATTGGACTCGATCACGCCTGGGAAGAGTTTTATACTGGGCGTCACTGTAAACTCAGCCTCGGCACTGCTTCCTGCCCAGTTGCTGTTGTCAGTTACTTCTACAGTATGTGTTCCTTTAATGGCTTCGGGGATGGTGGTGGTATACTCAAAATCACCCACCGCCATTGGTATTTCTTTGGCAACAACCCTGCCATCCAGCGAGATAGTAGCTAAAGTGCCGGCAAAATCCCTGCCTGATACTTTAAGGTTTGATCCCACTGTACCGCTTGAAGGAGTAATCATAATCTTCGTGGGTGAATCCTGGGCTATTACATGGCTGTTCGCAGGCATACACAAGCCTGTAAGCAGGCTGATGATCAATAGCGCTGTATAAAATAAATACGTCTTTTTCATGGCAAAATTATATTCAAGTTACTATTATTCCGCTATATAGCTTAAATTATTGAAAGTGAAAAATCAAAATATGAACCGAGTGCTGTCCTCCATATCAAATGGTGCACTTTGTCTTAGCTAGCTGCGCGATGCCTGTACTGAAGAGATTCGGCTAAATGATTGGCCTTGATGATATCTGCCCCGTCAAGGTCCGCAATTGTCCGGGCCAGTTTAAGAATGCGATGGAATGACCTGGCAGTAAAATTCATCTGTTTCATGGCCGTTCGGAGCAGGCTCTGAGCAGAAATGTCTGTTTTGCAAAACTCTTTAACTTCCAGACTTGTCATCTCACTATTGGCGATGATATTCCTGTTTTCAAATCTCTGGGACTGTATCCTTCTGGCTTGAATGACTCTGTTTCTAACGACATCAGAAGTTTCGCTATCCTGGTCCGCCATCAGTTTCTCATACTCTACTCTGGGTACTTCAATATAAATATCGATGCGGTCCAGCAATGGGCCGCTAATTCTTTTCTGATAACGCAGTATTTCGGCGAACGTACATTTGCATTCCCTGGTATTATCTCCATAATACCCGCAGGGACAGGGGTTCATGGCTGCAACTAACATGAAATTTGCAGGGAAAGTAGTACTTCCCTGCGCCCTGCTGATGGTTACGACCTTATCTTCTAGCGGTTGCCTTAAGGATTCAAGGGATATGCGGCTGAACTCCGGGAATTCATCCAGAAAAAGGATACCGTTATGACCAAGGCTGATTTCCCCCGGCCTTGGCAAGTGTCCGCCTCCTACCAGTCCTGCATGCGAAATTGTATAGTGCGGAGAACGAAAGGGAGGCCTGTTGACTAAGGGCTTATGATCCCCCAATAATCCGCAAACGCTGTATATTTTTGTAACCTCTATAGCCTGTTTTATATTCAACTCTGGAAGCAATGTTGGTAAAGAGCGGGCGAGCATGGTTTTTCCGCTACCGGGGGGGCCGGACATAAGCACGTTATGGGCACCTGCGGCCGCTATTTCCATGGCTCGTTTTGCATGCTCCTGACCCTTAATATGTCTCATATCAAACCGGGATAAATCGGGTTGTACATTAGCCGTCGAATTGGAAGTTATATAGGGTGGAATTTCTATTTCGCCACGCAGGTGAAAGATTATTTGTGAAAGAGAAAGGCACGGAATAATTTTCAAATCGCTGACCAGAGCAGCTTCAGAAGCATCTTCATACGGGAGATATACTTCCTGCATGTCTTTTTCCCTGGCCACCGCGGCCATGGGTAATATTCCATTGGTGTGACGGACGCTGCCGTCGAGGGAGATTTCTCCCAGAAAAATGGTTTTTTGCAGATTTGCCGATATCTGACCCGTGCTGATCAAAATACCTATGGCGATGGGCAGATCATAGGCTGGCCCTGCTTTCTTTATATGGGCTGGTGCTAAATTGACAGTGACGCGTTTTGCAGGAAAAAAACAACCTGAATTTCTTATTGCTGATCTTACTCTTTCTCTGGCTTCCTGTACTGCGGTGTCAGGCAGACCTACGATTGTGAAAGAAGGCAAACCCGCTGAAATATCAACTTCTACTTCAATGACATGCCCATCCAGGCCAATAACCGCGCAGCTGAATACTTTTGCCAGCACTTGACACTTGCTCCTAGATAATTTTAGTTGTCTGATACCTCGTTTAATACTTTGGCCAGACCGGGCACTGTATCAAATTTCACCATATCTTCTGGTTTGATCCACTTGATCTCGGTATTTTCCCAGTCTATGCGCAGACTATTTACCGTTCTGGCTTGGAATAAAAAGGGGTAAATGGTCCATTTCGTTTTCAGTCCCTCATCTATCATGACGACAGGCGCGCCTCTTTTTACCAGATGGAGATCACTTGCACTGAGGCCTGTCTCCTCTTGAATTTCAGTATATGCCTGCTGCAGAACTTCATGCTCGATATATCCGCTTACAGCAGACCATTTGCCTTGGTATGTGCCGACTTTCTGGCTGCGTTTCAGTATCAATACCCTTCCCCTGTACCTGATGAAGCAGGTGACTACTTGATGCCCGCTTAATTTAGTTTGAGCAATAGAATTTATCCTATGTATAAGGTATTGCTCCAACAAATCCAGCGCAGCGATGGCGGCAGCTCTTTTATTAGCTGACCTGCTGCCCTTAAAACTAAATTTCTTTACTGTGGTATAGCCGTTGGCATCGCTCAACGCGATATAAAAAAGTCCTACTGGCTTACCCGGGGTGGCTCCGGTTGGGCCTGCAATACCGGTATCTGATACGCAAATGTCAACTGCAAATAACCTTCTGCCGCTTTCCGCCATCTCCCATGCTGTTTGGCGGCTGACGGCACCTTTCTTCGCTAATGTTTGCAGGGAAACCCCCACTATTCTATTCTTTATCACATTACTGTATGAGATGACGGATCCTTTATAGAACTGTGAACTGCCTGGAATATTGGTAAGCCTGTCACTAATTCTGCCGCCGCTGGCAGATTCTATCGTGGCCAGTGTCAAGTTTTGACCGGTGGCCTGCTGGTATTGCTTGAGTAATTTTATGACTCTGGATTCCACCATATTCGTCGGTGTTTTCTCCGTGACTGTCACTGATGAGTTATTCTAGCAGAATCCAAAGACATTCACTATTTGAAGAAATGCAAATCTTCAATCATGGAGAAATTGTTTGATGCGGGCAGCCAGATTTGTATTAATGCCATTGACTTTGCATAAATCCTCATAGCTGACTTCCTTAATGTTTTTAACTGAGCCAAAAGTTCTCAGAAGTAATCTCTTTTTTTGTTTGCCTATACCGGAGATATCGTCCAGTTCAGAGCCTGTTGTTTGGCGCCCCCTGATTTTTTTATGATAGCCGATGGCAAAGCGGTGGGCTTCGTCACGGACCCACTGTAATATATGCAAGGTCCTGGACTGTCTGGGAATATCGACGGCCGAGGGCAGACAAGGAATAAAGACCTCCTCCTTTTCTTTGGCAAGCGAGATAACGTTCGCATGTGCAAGTTTAAGTTTTTGCAGAACCGCACAGGCAGTATGCAAATGACCTTTACCGCCATCTATCAAGATCAAATCCGGCAATTCTGCCCACTTTGCTTCAGCTAAAAGATAATTGGAGAATCGTCTCTCCAAAATTTCCCTGATCATAGAATAATCGTCAATTTTATCCACAAGCTTGATACGAAATTTTTTATACTGTTTTTTATCAGGTTTTCCATGGTTAAAAACAACCATGCTGCCTGTGGCATATTCTCCCTTGATATTGGAAATATCATATCCCTCAATACGCTCAGGCAACTTGCTCAGTCCCAATACATCCCTTAGCTCCTGTGCAACCATGCTGTAATCTACGGAAGAAAAATGCAGAGCCTGCTGTAGTTTCAGATCACTGGCCGCATTTTGGGCAACGGTATTGACCAAATCTTTCTTATCTCCTTTAGCGGGAATGATCAGCCTGACTGGTTTATTCCTTATGCTCCTGAGCCAGTCTCTTATCAGATGCTGATCATGGATTGGGGATTGTAATAATATTTCAGCAGGGATGTTGCCGTGTTCATCATAATATAACTTGATAAAATCAGTAAGAATGCTTTTTCTATCTTCAAACTGTGTGCCATCAATGAGGAAATATTTTTTACTGATCAATTTATTGTTTCTAATTTTGAATACTTCTGCCAATGCCATGTCATCGCTATTGGCAATAGCTATGGCATCTTTGTCCCCCCTCAGTGTCAGGCCTATCCTTTGACCTTCGGCGATGTTTTGAATAGCTCTTATCTGGTCTCGTATTATGGCCGCTTTCTCAAATTCACTATTGCGCGAGTATGAATTCATTTGTACTTTTAAATCCCTAATTATGCTCTCCTGCCTGCCCTCGAGGAACCTTATTATTTGCTTTATAGTGTTACCATAATCCACTTTTGTGATATTGCCAGCGCAGGGCGCCGCACATCGACCTAAATGATAATTTAAACACGGCCTGGCCGACTTCTGTGGAATATTCCTTTTGCAGCTTCTGAATTTGAATATCCTTTTTATGATGTGGAGGGTCTCATGGACGTCACTGGAATTGACGAACGGTCCGAAATATTTGGCTTTATCGTTTATAATGCGGCGGGTTATGGATACGCGCGGCCATTGTGACTCAACATCAATCTTGATATAGGGGAATGTTTTATCATCACGCAACCTGACATTGAAGCGCGGGCGATATTTCTTGATCAGGTTACATTCAAGAATAAGGGCGTGTCCCTCTGAATTCGCCAAGATAAAATCTATATTGAATACGCTGTTTGCAATCTGCTGAACTTTGACATCGTGATCGGCTCGGTTTTGGAAATAGCTGCTTACCCTTTTAAATAAATTGACCGCTTTGCCCACATACATGACTATACCTTCCCTGTTTTTAAAAAGATATACGCCAGGCAGTTGTGGCAAATTCTGAATTTGATCCTGCAAAGAAATATCCATATTTAAACTCATTGTATCATCGCTTCGCCATTGAGCCCAAAAGAAAACGGAAATTTTTGCCTGTTAGTTTTAGTAATCAATGTTGAGGTATTAATAAAAATATTTTTGTGATAAAATAGTGATGTTTAACATAACAAGATTTCTCATATGGAACTAGCTATTAAGTCATTCTTGGAATATCTCCAAACAGAAAAAAGGTATAGCTCGAATACGTTATTGGCGTATCAGGGCGATCTGCAGCAGTTCAGGTCTTTCTTGCAGGCTGACGGCTCAGTCAAGGATGTTACGGCGAGCATAGTTACCGATACGGAGATATTATCCCGTTATTTGCAATCTCTGCGCAATAAAAAGTATTCTGCGTCTACTATTGCCCGTAAAGTAGCATCTATTAAGTCTCTAATCAAATACATGGTCGATACGGGAAAGATAAAGGACGACCTTGCACCGAATATTTCCTCTCCACAGGTTAATAAACCGGCGCCTAAAACCCTGACCATATCTGAAGTACGTTTATTTTTAGCAGAGCCTGCAAAAAAAAATTCAGCAGAATCCAGTCGGGATAAGGCCATGCTGGAGCTTCTCTATGCCACAGGGCTGCGCGCCAGCGAGTTGATGGCGCTTAATATCAATGACATAGATTTTGAGAAAAATATGGTTACATGCGGGAAAGATCAAGGCAAGCATCGTTATGTCCCTCTGGATACATACATAGCGAATATAGTGAAGGAATATATGCAGGAATGCAGAATAAAGCTGGTAAATTCGCAAAATGAGCGTGCTTTGTTTGTGAACACAAGGGGAGAGCGCTTGACGAGACAGGGCTTCTGGCAGATTATACAGGGATATGCTGAAAGGGTAAGTCTGGGCAAAAAAGTGACGCCGCGAAGCCTGAGACACAGTTTCGCTATTCATAAATTGCATGCTGGCGCAGATTTGCATACGATGCAGGAGCTACTGGGACATGCGCATATATCGACTACAAAGGTATACCAGGAAGTAAAGACACGCAGTTAGTTATTGTTTATAATTTACGGAGATATTGAATGTCAAAAAAATCTAAACGAATCAAAGCCAGGTATGGGGCAAAGCTCCCGCAAAAAACTGCGCAGGGGTCTGTTGTTAAAGCGACTGTGCAGGAAACCAAGATCAGTACAGCCACTAGCTCTAGAGTGTCTTCTTCCAGCTATGAGTCACAGTACACTTATATTGTTCCGGAATTAACCAGAATAGGAATTATTGCAGGTATATTTTTTATTATCCTTATCATACTTTCATTTGTTCTCAAGTAAAAAATATATTGATCAAGTGGATCTAAATTCAGCCAAAGCCAGTTTATTTCGTTCGCTCAGTATCGAAATTCAAGATCAGCGTGTTCTGGGTGCGATGGCTGAGGTGCCACGAGAATCATTCATTCCAGAAGAATCCCTTGCGTATGCCTATGATGACAGGCCTTTGTCTATCGGCTTCGGTCAGACGATTTCACAACCTATGATAGTTGCCATGATGACGCAGGCACTTGATCTTTCTGGCGATGAAAAAGTGCTTGAATTGGGTACAGGGAGCGGTTATCAAACGGCGATATTATGCCAGCTCTCCAGATATGTCATCACCATCGAGAGGATAGCGGAATTGCTGGAGCGGGCACAGGAAATACTGGCAAAGCTGGGCTTTAGTAATGTAGAGTTCCACCTTGCCGAAAAGATAATTGGCTGGGATAAGGGCAAACCATATGATGCCATTCTAGTAACAGCGGCAGCTCCTGCTGTGCCAGATATACTTATGCAGCAGTTAAAGTTTGGCGGGCGGCTGATAATACCGGTAGGCTCAAAATGGGATCAGGAACTGCTGAAGGTAACCAGGATGCCCGAAAAAAATATCACGCAGCATCTGGGTTACTGCAGATTTGTGCCATTAATCGGGGAAGAAGCATGGCAGGATACATAAGCCGAAAATAATCAGCCTTATTTTCTTTTATCTACTTCTTAACCAGTGCAGCGACGGGGCAGACTGTTACACAGGCCAGGCAGCCATTGCATTCCGTTTCTGCCAGCGGCAGGCCTGCAAAAGTGCTCACCATGGTATCAATGCCCTTAAAAGAAAAGTCCAGAATTCCCTTGCCATTTTGCCGGCAAGTCCATATGCATTTACCGCATAGTACACATTTATTCGGATCGTAGTAAAAGAGAGCATGGCTGCGGTCAACGGGCAGTTCCATGGGAAGCTTTCTGGCATTAGTAAGCTTCAATTTTATACGTAACCTGGCTGCAATATTCTGTAATTCACAATGTCCGTTTTTGGGGCAATGGGTACAATCAAGGTGATGATGGCTCAGCAGCAGTTCAAAGGCCGTATTTCTGATCCTTTTTACCCTCTCGGTATTGAGCCGCACCCGCATGCCATCTTTAACCTTGACCGTGCATGCGGTTACAGGATTTGTCAGCCCATCTATCTCCACGTAACAGAGACGGCAGGCTGCCAGGGGTTTGCTATTATCCCTGATGGCACATAGATTTGGAATATAGATATCGTTGTCCAGTGCGCACCATAATAGACTCTCCCCTATACCGGCCTTAACTTCCATATCGTCGATGGTAATAATTATCTTTTCCTTCTTCTGAGACATGAATACTTATCGCTGCCAAATCGTTACTTTGACTGGCGGCTCCTTTTAATCATTTTTTCTATTAAGTCTGTTAGGCCGGATATATCGTCTAAACTGTACTGGGGGATATCTATATCCAGCTTTTCATCAGTGGCAATGGCTTGTATATTAGAAAGAGTCCTTATGGGGAGTGTTTTTGCTTTGCGGTGTATCAGGATCTTGGGGGTATCGCTCTCCTTGAAGCCTTCCAGCAAAATAAGGTCATAGCCGCTGCCAAACCATTTGAGGATGTCCTTTAACTTATAGTCTTGCTTTTTCTGCCTCACCATGAAAATTGATTCCGCAGAATTGAGCACGGTAGCTTCGCTGCCGGCTTTAATATGTCGCCATGTGTCGCTGCCCGGTTTATCAAACTCAACGCTATGGAAGGTATTCTTGACTGTCCCAATGGTGTATCCCCTTGCTTTTAGAGCAAGGATCAATTTCTCAATAAGGGTAGTTTTTCCTGTTTTGGATCTGCCGACTATGGCGACTATGGCTGGCATAGATTGCTCCCGAAAATGTCTATTCTGCCTGCGGCTTAATATACACTCTGTAGGCAGTTTCCTTACCTGTAATGAAACAGTGAATACACTCTCCACACTGATGCGGGTCGACCTGAAACAGATATGTCGGGATATTCAGCTCTGCATACATATCCATAGTGCGCTTGAGGTGTGTGCCGCCAGTGACTGTAGCAAGCTGCCAGCCTTCTGCCTGCAGCTCTTTCTCTGTTTTAATATCCTCGCCCATCTACTCTCCCGCAGAGGGTATTATTGCCAGTATTTCTTCCTCAATTCCTTTTTGAGTATTTTACCTGAGCCGCCTTTAGGCAGTGAATCGACAATTTCTACCGATTTGGGTGCTTTGTAGCGGGCGATATTCTGCTTGCAGAAATCTATCAGTTCCTGTGGCTTCGCTACCTTTCCCTGTTTTAGTGCTACAACGGCATGCACCGATTCCACCCACTTGGGATCAGGTATGCCAAAGACAGCACACTCAAGCACTGAGGGATGCTGATATAGCGTTTCCTCCACCTCTCTGGGATAAATATTCTCTCCACCAGAGATAATCATATCATTTTTCCTGTCCACGATATAGATATAACCTTCCTCATCATAACGGCCCATGTCTCGCGTATGCAGCCAGCCATTGATGATTGTAGCCTGGGTTTCCTTGGGCTTTTTCCAGTATTCCCGCATGATATGTCTGCTCTTAACGATAATCTCGCCGATCTCGCCAACGCCGACATCCTGGTCGTTATCATCCACGATGCGGACTTGAATGTTAGTGCCTGACCTGCCACAGGACAATAGCCGCTCCTGCTCTTTGGAAGATTTATTGATTACATCATGATCTATTTCTCTAAGAGCAGTAATATCGGGCCCGGTTTCAGTTTGTCCATAGGCCTGGCAAAAGATTAACCCCCATTGTGCTATTGCCTGTTTCAAAATTTGCACCGGCATGGGGCTGCCGACATATTTCACCAGGCGCAGGCTCTTTGTATTGAAGTTTTTAAGTTCCGGTACCGCCAGTATGGCAGCAATATGAGTTGGCACAACGCAAACACAGGTTATTTTTTCCTGCTCTATTATCTGCAGAGTCATCCTGGGGTCGAAATTTTTCATGATGACGTTGCAGGCTGCTCTCTGAAAAAAAGTATAATGCCAGATGGTTCCACCTATATGGAAGTAGGGCATGATGAGCAGTCCCTTATCTTCCGGCTGAGCTGGAATATCTATACAGTGTCCTAATATATCTTCACGTATTTGTCCCTGTGTGTATAAAGCTCCCTTTGGCACTCCGGTAGTTCCGCTGGTATAAAGCAGGAGTGCCGGAGTATCGTCGTCCAGTTCAACGTCTGGTTCAGACGGGGCATATTTGGCGATCAGGTTATCATGATATTCCATGTCCGGAATTGCTTTTTCAAAGCTGATAAAATGCTTGACCTGAGGAATATTTGGACGCAGACTGTTAATGATATCAACCATATCCGGGTCTACGAATAAGACCCTGGTACCGCAATCTTGGATCAGGTATTCCAACTCTTTAGCTGAAGACCTTGCATTCAGCGGGGCCAAAATAAATCCGCCCTTGCCCGCCGCACCGAAAACTTCACTGTATTCAATGCAGTTGAAGGAAACTACCCCGATGGCATCTCCTTTCCTGATACCTCTGTCGTTTAATGCGGCGATAAGGCTGTTGACCCGCTCGTTATACTGCTTAAAGGTGACTCTTTTGTTTCCGTAGATGAATGCTTCGCGGTCAGCATATAAAAACGAATTCCTCAGGATGGTGTCCCCTAGTAATCCCGCCTTAAACCTGGAAAGCTCCTGCAATATTTTACCTTTGTATGCGTTCAACGAATTTCTCCCTCCAAAATTTTTACGCTGATTCGGCAATAGAGTATTTAATTACAATTGTTTGGCCGGACAGGCAATATTTCATCATAGTTTAGGCCATTAATCAAAATTTATCTAATGTAATGACTACAATACTTAATATAAAACGGCTGGACAAAACTAGCCTGTAATGTAGGCCAAGTCTGAAACATTTATCTCTAGCATGTTGATGGAAGCCATGATACGCGTCAGATTGCAGTCAACAGCAGGTATGCCGTTTGACAGCTTTTTTAATTCCCCTGACAGGGTCTTCATTTGTTCAATTTTATCCCGCATGGTTAAGAGCAATTCCTTTTCCTGCATAGTTCACTCCTTTATTTTCGTCCTCAAATCCTTGAATCTCTTTGCCTTTATCTCATATCTGGGCAGGCTGCCATAGTCCTTGTACTCAATATTATAGTTCAGGTTGGTCTTCAGCCTGAGTTCATCCACCAGACATCGTTTAATTTTATCCCCTTGACGCTGGAACTCAGGCAATATCTCGACGCGCAGAGTGATATCGTCTGTTTCACCTTTTTTAGTTACAATAACCTCATATTCGTCACACAATTCCGCTATACCTCTGACCACTTCATCGATGGAACTGGGTGCCAGCAGAACGCCTTTAACCTTGGTGATATCATCGCACCTACCGATAACTCCTCCTTTGAGCAGCCTGAAAGTCCTGCCGCAGTCACAGCTTTCCGTGCTCAAACAGATGACATCTTTAGAGTCAAACCTGATACAGGGCTGCGCCTTCCGGTTGAGATTGGTGATCACCATTTTACCTGTCCTGCCCGGTTCCGTGATATATTCTCCTGTCTCAACGTCCTCCATCTCCACCAGAAAAAGGGCTTCATTGATATGCAGACCGCGCTGATGTGTACATTCATAGCTCCAGGCGCCGATTTCGGTGGCGCCGACATGGTCATAAACCTTTGCCCCCCAGGCATCCTGCATGCGCTTGCGCGTGCTGGGAATGCTTCCGCCGGGCTCTCCCGCTACCGTGATTTTCCTTATGGTAAGGTCCCTGGAGGGATCGATTCCCAGCTTATTTCGAGCCGTATCAGCCATGTTCAGTATATATGTCGGTGTTGCCATCATGGCGCTGGGTTTTAGCTCCTGGATTTTTAATATGCGTGCCTCGGTATTCAGAACTCCCCCCGGAATCACCTCGCATCCCAGCTTCTCTGCCCCATAATGGGCGCCCCAGAAGGCTATGAAAACGTTGTAGCCGAAAGGCAAGAAGACCCTGTCTATAGCCCTGTATCCCTGGGCGTACAGAATATATGCCCAGCATTCTGCCCAAAGTTCCCAGTCATGCCATGAATCTGCCTGATATACCGGCTGTCCCGTAGTCCCGCTGGTCTGGTGATAGGTTGTTACTTCTTCCAGGGGAACGCAAAGGATATCTCCATAAGGGAAGGGTTCCTTTCCCTGTATCGAGCGCAGCATGGACTTCTCGGTCTTGGGCACTTTACGGATATCCTCAAATATTTTGATATCACCCGGTTCAATGCCCGCATCATGATACAATCTTCGATAAAATCTGGAATTGTTGTAAGCCCATTCAAAGATGGCCTTAAATTTTTGGAGCTGCAGCTGCCGTATTTTTTCCTGCGGCAGGGTCTCAAGCCAGGGGTTCCAATATTGCCGTTGATCCATCTTTACACCTCTTCCAAGATAGCAAAATATAAGTGATACTGTTGAATAAACATAGTTGCCTCTGCCGGTCAGGTTTGCAAAACAACTAATTCATTGATCACGTGCTCGGGTTTACCTTCTTTCAGCAGTATGCGCCATTCAGAGGTCAAGCCCAAAAACTAAGGCAGGAAAATCGCTTTTATGTTATACCTCTGCGCCTGAGATTGCAAGCTAATTGTGTATATAGCCAAGGCCGCATGGATAAGGGACAAGTTTTCAGCCACCTTTGATTTTCAGTATGCTCTGTAATATACTCAGCGTTAAACAGCATCAGTTTGCCTATATAAAGGGACAGGAATTGAGAAGATGAAAAACAGCAGAAATATTCTGGATGCCATAGGTCATACCCCGCTCATCGAGTTCAAAAATATGGCTGGCAGCACAAAGGTCAGGATTTTTGGCAAATTCGAGGGGAGCAATCCGGGTGGGTCTGTAAAAGACCGTCCTGCCCTTTATATGATTGTTAAGGCTGAGCAATCCGGCCAGTTGAATAAGTCCAAGACAATTGTTGAGCCTACCTCTGGCAACACCGGCATAGCCCTGGCTATGATAGGGGCAGCCAAAGGATATAAAGTCAAGCTTTTTATGCCTGAGTGTGTCAGCTCCGAACGCAGGTCCATTCTCACAGCACTGAATGCCATGGTGGAACTCACACAGACCTGCTATGGCACGGATGGTGCCATCATGAAGGCCCATGAATATGTGAACTCTCACCAGGAAGAATGTTTCATGCCCAATCAGTTCGATAATGAATATAATGCCCTGGCCCATTATGAAACTACAGGGCCTGAAATCTGGGACCAGACTGAGGGGGATGTAGGTTATTTTGTCGCCGGCATGGGCACTTCTGGTACGTTGATGGGCGTAGGTAGATATCTTAAAGAACAGAATTCACAGATATCAATTGTCGGCATAGAGCCCGTACGCAACCATAATATTCAGGGCCTTAAGAATATGAGTGAGTCAATTGTACCCAAAATATATAAGCCTGCACAGCTTGACGATAAGATGTATGTTGATGATGATGAAGCGTTTGAGACAACCAGGATGCTGGCTACACATGAGGGATTATTTCTGGGCATGTCCAGTGGCGGAGCCGTTGCCGGAGCGTTAAGGCTGGCGAAAAAACTTAACAAGGGTAATATCGTTGTACTCCTGCCGGATCGCGGTGACCGTTATCTGAGTACTTCCCTGTTTATGTCTGTTTGCGCTAAGTGCCCGCCATAAAATTCTGTGGATGGCATGCATTATGCTAAATAATTGCTTTATTTTCCTCCTTTTCCATACTTGTCATTGATTATGAATATACTCGAAGTTATGGATCTGCGTAAAACTTACTCCATGGGGAATGTACATGTTGATGCACTAGATGGAGTTTCCTTTTCTATCCCGTCTGGTGACATGCTTTGTATCATGGGTAAAAGCGGTTCAGGCAAATCTACTCTACTCAGGCAGCTGGGACTGCTGGACCGGCCTACCTCCGGAACAATTCTGCTGGATGGCAAACATGCTGCCAAATTATCTGATGGAGCCAGAGCAGATTTGCGTCTGAATTTTCTGGGTTATGTATTCCAGGAATATGCCCTGCTGGGGGAGTTGACAGCTCATGAAAATGTATACTTACCGGGCATGATGCTGGGTAAAAAGGGCAGTGATTTTAAAAGGAAAGCAGCAGAACTGCTGGAGTTAGTTGGTCTGGAAGGCAGGCTCAAACATCTTCCCAGGGAGCTTTCCGGAGGAGAGCAGCAGAGGGTAGCTATCGCCCGTTCTCTGATCAATGACCCCAAGATAGTTTTTGCCGATGAACCATGCGCCAATCTGGATACGATTTCAAGCAAAACAGTGATGCAGACCCTGGTAAAACTGAACGGGGATATGGGCGTAACAGTCATCTTTGTCTCTCACGATCCGGATGATAGAAAGTATGCCTGTAATGTGATCCTGCTGAGTGACGGCAGGATTATACAGGGGGATTACATAGTCTGATGTTCAGGTCATTACGGGTAGCCCTCTTCCTTGCTCCCAAGGCCATCGTGCGCGGCAACCTTGGCATCACCGCCCTGACTGTTTTCATGCTGGCCATCGTTACTATGAACCTGCTTTTTGTGCCCGGGTTAATCGATGCAATTATCAGCAGCTCAAACAAAATCATGATTGAGACTTATTCAGGAGACCTTATCGTTGAGTCAGCGGGTGATAACCCGTTAATAAGCCAGGCCAGGGAATTTTCTGACCAACTAGCTGCCATCCCCGGAGTCGCAGGTGTTTCCCCCAGGAATGCCATCAATGCTGAAATCATTTTCAAGCAGGAGCGGATTACCTGTCCCGTAATAGGTGTCGATCCGCAAAAAGACAAGGAGGTTTTTGATATTTCGGCTGCGCTTATCGAGGGCCAGTATCTCGATTCACGTGACCGGGATCAGATCATGCTGGGAGTGCAGCTTGCCGGCGCAGATCGTCAAAATATCGAGCTGTACTCCGGCTCTTTGAAGTATGTCCATGTCGGCGACAAGGTGGAAGTCACATTCAGTAATGGAACCAGAAAACAGTATACGGTTAAGGGTATCTTTCATACCGGATTTATCCAGACAGACATTCAGTCTTTTATCTCTGACCTTGAATATCAATCAATAGTGCCAGGGGCAAGGAATAAAGCCTCGAGCATACGCATTAAGCTGGATCAGGGTGCAGATGCTCAGTTGATTATGGCTCAGATAAAAACCATGCGCGACGGGTTGAAAATCCAGACCTGGAACGAAATGGCGGGCATCATGATGAGCATGACAGATAGCTTCCGTATCATCAACCAGATATTGAATATAGTCAATATCCTGATTGCCGGAATTACGGTATTTATCGTAACTTATGTGGATGTTGTCAACCGCAAGCGCCAGATCGGCATCCAGCGCGCTATAGGCATCAAGCCCAGGTCCGTTATTCTCTCCTATATATTCAGGGCTATTTTTTATGCTGTCCTGGGATTGCTCCTGGGATATATTGTTTACAAATATGTCGTAATACCGCTTGAGATAAGAAATCCGTTAATCTTCCCTTTCGGCCCGGCCTTGCTCAGCATGAGCCCTTTGCAGACGGTAAGAACGATCATCATTCTGATAGTGGTTTCACTAGCAGCCTCTTTCATGCCGGTCTGGCGGGTGATGCGTAAAAGCATACTGGATTCAATCTGGGGCTAAATGCTCTAAAATCTCACGCTCATAGCCAGGCTGTGGAAGGTCTGCGGCAGCATCAATTTGATGAAGCCGAGGTAATTCATCAGCCAGTTAATCACATTTGAGTGGGTGACTGCGTAATCCAACCAGTCAAAGACCGGGTAGGCCTGTACCACAATGCTGAAAATTGTGATCGAAATGGCAGCACCGACAAGGCTGAAGCATCCTCCCAGTATCATATTCAGAACCCCTTTGTTCCATGTAGCGCTGAGCAATTTGCCGGGTATAAGAAAAATCAGGGCCAGTATAATACTGATAATAACAAAGGTGACGAGGAAGCTGATAAATCCTCTCCATGTTGCATCCGATATCGCCGCTAATAGATTGAACAGGTAGGGATAGGTTAAACCTGTAAGCGGTATGCAGATGAATAAGCCCAGCAGGGAGAAGAAGCTTTTTACAGCCCCCTCTTTCAGCCCTCCGATAAAGCTGAAAATCAGCACCAGGGATATTACGATATCTATCCAGATCATTGCTTTAAAAAGAGTACTGAAAAACTCAGATTCAACCCCCTTTATCCCCCAGTCTTGGGGGAAATGGGAAGCTGGGGGACACCCCCAGACCCTCGGCAGGAATATTCCTGCACCTCTTTTTCAGCAGTCTCTTAAATTGAACTTGTGTTAATTTTAAAAGTATTCTTGCCTAAATGCAATAGCCGATCAGCTTATAAGCAAGCACGGCAGCCATATAGGCACAATAATCAGGACCCTGCTGGGGACATAGCTCGACAATATCGGCACCCACCACCTTGCGCTTGGCGCTTACCAGTCTAAGCAAAATGAGTAAATCAGTCCATTGCACACCGCCCGGTTCAGGTGTGCCCACTGCAGGCATCACACCCGGATCCAGAATGTCCATATCAAGAGAGATATAAACATGCTCGCTAAGACGGGACACTATTTTTTCTATATATGAAGTTTGTCCCAGACGTGAAATATCGCCAAACAGGGGGATGCCCTTTTCCTCGATGAAATTCTTTTCTTCCAGGCACATGCTGCGTATGCCTGCCTGGACTATGGGGCAGAGTTCATGCACGCGCCGCATCACCGTGGCCTGGCCATAGCGATGGCCATTGTATTCGTCGCGCAGGTCTGCATGTGCGTCCAGGTGCAGCACCGTCAAATCCTCATAGCGTTCCCTGTAAGCCTGAATCAGGCCCAGGCTGACGGTGTGTTCACCTCCAATACCCAGTATAAAATCAGCTTTTTGCAGGAGGGCAGAGGCGGTGCTGTAGATATCTCCGATGGTTTTTTGTGTACTTGCGGGTTGGGTTTGAACGGCCGCTGCCGTGTGAATGCCCACCTTGTGAATTTCCCTGTCCATCTCCATATCATAGAATTCAAGATAGTCTGATATCTCGATGATGGATTTGGGCGCGAAGCGGCTGCCGCTGTGCCATTCAGAGGTGCCGTCATAGGGCAGCGGCAGTACTATTGCCTTTGCAGTTTCCAGGTCAGAATATGGCGGCAGTAAACCCGCGAAATTTATGCAGGGACTGATACCGCCGTCCGTTTGCGTCATCTTATTTTGAGCATGTTTACCTGTGCCACCTCGGCCTGATCTTCAGGATTCCAGTCGCGGTTTACCAGGTAGGTCTTATACTTTTCCAGTTCAAATTTTTGCGTAATCTGCTCGATGGCATTGTCGGTGTCAAAGTCCAGACAGGAAAAAACATCGATATTCATGTAGTTCTGCTCTACGAATGTATGGAAACTGATATGGCTTTCCGCAATAAATACAAAGCCTGAATAGCCCCAGTCCTGCGGTTTATCTCCTACATACCTGAATATAAAAGGCTCTGTAATCCTTGTCATGTGCACCAGATCAGGAATATCAAAAAGTGCCTGGCGAAGGAACATTTCATCCTGCAATATCTGTTTGTTGCTGGTATATCCATCAATGATCAGATGCATGTTTCCCTCCAATCATCATTACTTTTATCAATTCAAACAGCGTTGCTGTAACAGCGCGTTGCCTTACCTGTGCTTTTTTACCGGGGAAATTTCTCGTGTATTGATATGTCTCGCCCATATAATCTATGCCCATGGTTACGTTTGCGGCAGCGTCTGCGCCGCTATCGATATTAATGGAGATGCCGATGTCCGTACCAGAGATTTGCCTTATCCTGGCAGCCATGGCAGCGTTAATATCGGCGTTAATTGTATCATATTGCCCCAAAATTTTATCAAAGCCGCAGAAGGGGGATGATTTATCGTCCGGCAGTATCAGGCCGCCTCGATAATGCCCCTCTTTGTCCATATGATTACGCAGGCTGGCCGCCAGCAGGCCGCCCGTAGCGGCTTCTATTGTACTGATGGTCAACCCCTGTTGCACAATCAGATCGGCCGCAACCTCTTCCATGCTCTGGTCATCAATGCCCCAGATATTGTCAGGTAGCTTCTGCCTGATTTCACACTCGAATTTATCGATATCCTGCAGGGCATCACTTTCGCTGGCTGCCTTGGCAGTAATCCTGAGATGAATGCCGTCCGGCTTGGCATAGATGCCGAGGGTGGGGTTGGCCCGCTGCAGCAGTGCGCCCACCATTTCATCTACCTGAGATTCCGGCAGGCCGAAAGTTTTTAGTGTTCGTGACATAATAACATGCCCGCTGCGCAGTTTTTTCAGGGCTGGCAGAACGTGGCCCAGCCACATATCCTTGAGCTCACCGGTAGGGCCGGGCAACGTGATGAAGGTATGGCCATTTTTAGCTATCCACCAGCCCGGCGCGGTGCCGCGGCTGTTAAAAATAAAGCTGGCGGAGGGAATAATGCCTGCCTGTCTCTGGTTATTGGCGGACATGGGGATATTTCGCTTGTGGAAAAATTGTGACAGTTCTTCCAGGCAGGCGGCATCTATGCGGATTTCTTCATGCAGGAATTCAGCCAGGGCTTCGCGCGTGATATCATCCTGCGTTGGTCCCAGTCCGCCTGTGGTGATAATAATAGCAGCCCTGCCGCTGGCCTGCTGCAGTGCTGCAATAATGCGTTGCCTGTTATCGCCCACTGTAACGATGTGATATAGCTCGATGCCCAGCAGTGGCAGTTGAGCGGCAATATAGCCGGCGTCCGTATTTACGATCTCGCCGAGCAGTAGTTCGG
>CAZTHJ010000002.1:0-23327 GCA_964613565.1 uncultured Dehalococcoidales bacterium
GGCCGGTATGTTTAATGTAGTTAATATAGCCAGGATAGAGGTTTTCATTGGAGCCCTGCTGGCTGTAATGCTGGTCTTCCTTTTCAGTTCATGGGCTATCCGCGCAGTGGGACAGACTGCTGCACAAATAATTGCGGCAGTCCGCGCTCAGTTCCACAATGATCCTGGTATCATGGCCGGCACTTCACGCCCCGATTATGGTGAAATTGTGGATATCACGGCCCGTGCCGGTCTGCGTGAAATGATAAAACCCGGCCTTCTGGTTGTACTTGCCCCACTTGTTATAGGCGGCCTTTTTTGGATACTGCGTGCCATAGGTATGGGTGATTATGATCCCGCCATGGTAGTAGCAAGCCTTTTAATGGTAGGTACGATAGCAGGTATCATGTTGGCATCATTCATGAACAACGGCGGCGGCGCCTGGGATAATGCTAAAAAAATGATTGAAGACGATCAGTTAAAAGATAATGAGGGCAATATTCTGGGCAAAGGTTCTGAAGCGCACAAAGCTGCTGTGGTGGGAGATACAGTAGGCGATCCATTTAAAGATACCGCTGGCCCATCATTGCATGTGCTGGTCAAACTCCTTGCTACAATTACACTGGTCATATGCCCATTGTTTATCTAAAGTGCAATTGAAATAGGAATTCGTTAAAAGAAGAGGCATTACCTTAAGAAGGGATTGCCTCTTCTTTCATTTCCGATAGTAGTAGAAGGGCCGTGTCCCGGATAAACAATTGTGTCGTCGGGCAGGAGCATCAACTTGTTGCGAATACTGCTGATCAATGTATCATAATCCCCGCCAGGGAAATCTGTTCTGCCGATTCCATAGTTGAATAATGTATCCCCGCTGAAGACGATACCATCACCTATGAGGCAGATACCGCCCGATGTATGCCCCGGTGTATGAGTAACCTTAAAACTCAAATCATCAACTGCTATATTTTGCCCGTCTTTCAGCCATATATCCGGCGCAGGCATGTCCCCCAAATATGGCGAATCTAATTCTCTCTTATTACCCACAGACTGCGCAGTAAAACCCACACCGGGATCTTCATGTATGGCAAACTTGGCACCGGTGAATTTCAGCACTGGCCTTAAGGCACCAGTATGATCGCCGTGGATGTGTGTGGCGATAACAAGTCGTATGTTTAATCCCCATTTATTTATTATTGACCCTATGATTTCGGCATCACCGCCGGGATCAATCACAATCCCATTCTTGGTAGATTCAGAACCAAGAACATAGCAGTTGGTTCCATACATACTTACAACAGCGCTTTGCAGAATCATCTTTTCTCCTTCCCCGAATTAAAAATATAGATAGTAATAATAAATACAGATAAACAAAAACGAATATCAGCTTTAAATCACGGGTAGATTGTTTTTAACCTCATCAAATTTCGCTATTACCTCTCGCGTAGTATTTCGGATATTGCGACTGGCCAGGAGGGCACTGACAACAGCAACTGAATCCGCTCCCGCCTTCAATACCTTTGCCATATTGGTTTTATTAATCCCGCCGATGGCCACGATTGGGATATCAATGGTTCTATTGATCTCCTTGATTAGCTCCAAACCGACTACTCTGGCGTCTATTTTGGTAGATGTTTTGAAAATAGCTCCGGCTGCTACATAATCTGCCCCATCTCGTCTCGCTTTCTGGGCCTGTCGCAGGGTTTCAACAGAGCAGCCTATGATTGTATCGATGGGCAGATATCTGCGCGCGAGGGATAGAGGCAGGTCGTGCTGTCCCAAATGCAGCCCATCGGCAGCGGTTGCCATGGCGACATCCAGATGATCATTTACTATGAACATTACATCATTATGCGTGCAAATCTTGCGTAGTTTTTTGGCAAGCTTGAGTATATTCACCTTTTCGCTGGTTTTATCCCTGAATTGGATCAGCTTTGCCCCTCCTTCAATGATACTTTGAGTAACCCTGACAGGATCACGTCCTTTAAAGTACTGAGCGTCAACTACCGCATATAATCCGCTAATCCTGGACATCTTAACTATGCGTAATATCCTTGCTGTTAACTGGCGTTCGATATCATAAAGGTTAAATCGTGCTTCTTTAAATATTGAGAAATTTATTCTCTCCATACCCTTAACTTTGGCGCATTCTTCCAGTACCCGTAGCCCTTCCTCAGCCCTGCGCGCATTGGCGGAAATGAGAGAGGTCAGATCAGCTTTATTCCTGGTTTCAATACTATCAGCACCGTAGTCCTTCTCAACATCGCGGTATTGCATCAGAGCCGTGCCCAGATTGCCGGTCTCGGCTGAAACCTTATGCCTGATCGTCTTTAAATGCTGTCCCAGATTCTCATCGTTAAGAGAAAAACGAGCTATATCCTCTAAAACACGAATACCCTCCAGGATGCGGTTTAGATTGGCATCAATAATACGCATTATGCTTATATTCATATTAACTTACTGCCATATTTCAACGGACATATCGATGCTGGCTAGAAAGATTCTATCACAATGCCTGCGGTTAGCAGAAAACTCACTGAGCAGATTGTGCTGTGATGCTACCACGGGTATTACCTTGCGGCCAGCCATACTAATTGCTAGAATTTATTAATGTTTACAGCGCTTATAACCAGGAGATTATCATAATGCCAAACATACAATTAATCGTAAACCCTATGGCCGGAGCCGGTAAAACAGTAAAACTATTGCCCTCGATCAAAGACATATTGAATAATCAGGGGCTGGACTATGACTGTAAGATCACAGAAGCCCCTGGTCATGCCGTCTTCCTGGCGCAGGATGCAGTCAAAAATGGCTATAAAATTATTATTTCCGCTGGCGGTGACGGTACAATTAATGAGATTGTAAATGGGATAAACAACGCAAACGGCTTAAACAGTATATCGCTGGGCATAATCAGCACCGGCACCGGAGCTGATTATATTCGTACTGTAGGAATTCCCAGGTATTATATGGATGCCTGTAAAAAATTTAGTAACCCTGTCACAAAAAAGGTCGATATAGGCCTTGTTGTATATGGCAAGAATAATGCAAGGTCATCCAGATTATTCGTAAATTTTGCAGGGCTCGGATTTGATGCAGAAATTGTAAAAAGAACCACGATGAAATACAAGTCCCTGGGTAAAGTATCGGCTTATTTGCTGGCTCTTTTCACTACGCTTGTTGCCTATAAAAATAAGAATGTTACCCTGCAGATTAATTCAGACAAGCACAGCTACAGCATCTGTACGGTCATCATGGGAAACGGCAAATATGGCGGAGGAGGCATGATGACAACCCCTGGAGCCAGCGTACAGGACGGCCTGCTCGACGTTTTGATCGTAGGGAACCTGTCAAAGTTCGACTTATTAAAATCACTACCAACCATCTACAATGGCACACATTTAAGCCATCCCAAGGTTATACTGAAGCAGGCTGTGGCAATTGAGGTTAATTCCGAGCTTGACATGCCCATACAAGCAGACGGGGAAATTATCGGAGAAACACCAGCCAGATTTTCCGTCCTTCCCTCTGCCCTTAATCTCATTGTTTAGTGTTTACGACCAGAAATGAAAATTACTCCTCTAAGACAACAATATTTAAATATAAAAAACCGCTACAGGGACTGCATCCTTCTATTCAGGCTGGGAGATTTCTATGAAACATTTGATGAAGACGCCAAAATTGTTTCAAAGGAACTTGGTATTGCTCTGACCTCGAGGGAAATGGGCAAGGGAAATAGAGTTCCCCTGGCGGGTATACCCTATCATGCAATCGATAATTATCTTTCAAGGCTTATCAACAGCGGATATAAAATAGCTATATGTGAACAATTGACCCCTCCCGGTCAAGGCCTTGTCGAACGCGATGTCATCAGGGTTGTGACCCCGGGAACATTAATTGAACCTCAGCTATTGAAGGAAAAAAGCAACAATTATTTAGCTAGTATTTTTATCAAGGGTGAAACTGCCGGCATAGCTTATGTCGATATCTCTACAGGCGAATTTTTTTCCACGCAATGTTCATCTGAAAGGATTTTAGACGAAATCTCACGTATAAACCCAAGTGAAATAATAATACCTGATAATATAAACCTTTCAAATTTGAATCCTAAAGCAACCCTTACGCCGCTTGACAGGTCTATTTTCCAATATGATAATGCCTGCGCTGGATTGAGCAAATATCTCGAAAAAACAGATATCAATAGGCCTGGTTATGAGCATTTACCTCTGGCCGTGCAGGCAGCCGGCGCAATCGTTTTTTATGTACATTCCACTCAAAAATCATCGCTCAGTTTGATAAATGAGCTGAATATCTATTCCATAAATGCATACATGATAATGGACAGCCAGACGAGGAACAATCTGGAATTGTTCACCAGTTTGCGAAGTGGAACGGCTTATAATACGCTTTTATCCGTAATCGACTTTACACGCACATCGATGGGGAGCAGGTTACTGGCAAACTGGATGAGCCAGCCCCTGCTGGATATATATGAGATCAGACAGCGTCAGGATTACGTGGACTTTTTTTACCGCGAAAACCTGATCCGCAATAAGACAGCGGCTTTGCTGTCTTCCATATATGATCTGGAACGTCTTATTAACCGTATCAAGAGCTATCATGCTTTACCCCGTGAGCTGAGGGCACTGGCTCTATCGTTAAGCAAGAATGCTCAATTAAAGGAGTTATTGTCTTCTTCCGCATGCCCCAAATCGCTTTATAGAAGCTTGAGTCAATTTAAAGAGCTCATTTCTTTAATTGAGTCTTCAATAACAGACGATCCTCAGGCACGTACGGACGGGGGGCTGGTGATAAAAAAAGGGTATTCCGAGGAACTTGATGGTATTAGAGACATCTCTTCCGATGCCAAGCGTTATCTGAAGGATCTTGAACAAAATGAGAGAGAACGCACTGGAATAAAGTCCCTCAAGGTGCTTTATAACCGCGTATTCGGCTACTATATTGAAATATCAAAGGCCAATTTAAACATGGTGCCTGACGACTATGTCAGAAAACAAACACTGGTCAACGCTGAACGTTACTACACGCCTGAACTAAAGGAATACGAGCTGTCGATTTTGAATGCTCAGGAAAAAATTATCGAACTTGACTCCGCTATATTTAAACGAATCTGTGCTCAAATAGCAGAAAACAGCAGCCTGATTGCAGAAACATCGGCGTCAGTAGCGGCGATCGACGTGGCAGTGGCCCTGGCCGAATCTGCCCATAAATATGATTATCACAAACCCGAGATAAATAACGGTGAATCCATAATCATTAAGTCTGGTCGTCATCCTGTAGTTGAAAGAACCATCAGCGCGGATAAATTCATCCCTAATGACAGCAACCTTGATACCGCCCATAACCAGGTTATTATACTGACAGGACCTAATATGTCCGGTAAATCGACATATATCAAGCAGATGGCATTGATTGTACTGCTGGCACAAATTGGCAGCTATGTACCTGCAGACTCTGCCTGCATTGGAGTGGTGGATCGTATTTTTACCCGTATTGGGGCACAGGAAGATCTGGCTGCTGGTCAATCTACATTTATGGTTGAAATGTGCGAAACCGCCAACATTCTGCAAAATGCTACCAAGCGGTCACTGGTTATTCTTGATGAAGTAGGGCGTGGAACGAGTACCTATGATGGTATGTCTATAGCATGGGCTGTTGTGGAGTACGTTCATAATAATCCCAAACTAAAATGCAAGACACTATTTGCCACACACTATCACGAGCTTGTTCAGCTTGCTGATGCGTTGCCCCGCGTGCAGAACTTTTGTATTTCTGTCAGCGAAACAAACGGCAAAGTTACATTTCTCCACAAAATAATTCCCGGCGGTATGGACAAAAGCTATGGTATACATGTGGCGGAATTAGCAGGTATCCCCTCGGCCGTTACGGACAGGGCCAGGAATATTCTTATCTCACTTGAAAAGGAGGATATCAGTATGATATCCAATAGACATGAAATTGTACAGCAAATGAACCTGTTTGATTCGGGGAGCGGTATTATTGATGAGTTGATTAACCTCGATATCGATTCTCTGACCCCGCTCGAAGCCATCACAAAACTATATCATTTAAAGAGGATTTTAAAGGAGCAGGAATAAGGGAAAACGGCCTATTTGTCTGTGTGTATATTAAGAATAAACGGCGGGGTATCGTATGAAAGGCAAAATTGAAGTTATTAAAAATGGAGGCATCACCAGCCCCAAAGGCTTTTATGCCGGTGCAGTTTATGCGGGAATAAAGGAGAAAAAGGCTCTTGACCTGGGGATGGTCTATTCTAGGAGAGTTTGCAGGGCAGCAGGCGTATTTACCACCAATAAAATCGCTGCTAATCCGGTAGTGCTAACGAGGCGTAATCTCAGAGACGGATTTGCGCAGGCGATCGTTGCAAATTCAGGTTGTGCCAATGCTTGTACAGGATCGCGGGGTTTAAAAGATTCAAAATTGATGGCAGGTCTGGCTGCACAGCGCATCGGGTCTTTACCCGGGCATATAATCGTGGCCAGTACTGGGGTTATTGGAAAACATCTCCCCATGATAAATATTGCACAAGGTATGGGGAAATTAAGCTTGACAAGGAGCGGGGGTAGGGATTTCGCCAGAGCCATCATGACAACTGATACACGTAAAAAGGAGATAGCTTTACGTGTTCAGAATGGTAGCGATGTATATACCATCGCAGGCGTAGCCAAAGGAGCAGGCATGATACATCCCAATATGGCAACCATGTTTTGCTTCATCACCACAGATGCCGTTATAGATTATGATTATATGAAACGCTCATTGCGGAAAGCCATTGACCTTACGTTTAACATGATTACAGTTGATGGAGATACAAGCCCCAGCGATATGGTTACTATCTTGGCCAACGGTATGGCTGCTAACAAGACTGTCGTAGAGCACAACGGTAAGCTTTTTTATAAAGGGCTCTTCAACATTTGCCAGTATCTGGCAAAAAGTATAGTATCCGACGGTGAAGGGGCCACCAAGCTGCTGCAAGTTACGATAGAGTCTGCACGTAATGAAAATGAGGCCAAAATGGCCGCACGAACTATCGCAAACTCGGCTCTGGTTAAAGCAGCAGTACATGGCAATGACCCGAACTGGGGCAGGATTATTGTCGCAGCCGGTAGAAGCGGTGCCAGCATCGAAGAAAAGAAAATCGACCTTCATCTTAATCAAATATGCCTGATGCGTAAGGGCACCCCGCAGGAATATGATGAGGATGAATTGAGCAAGGATATGGCACAGCGAAAGGAAATCCTGATTCGAATGTGTTTAAACCAGGGAAAAGCTCAGGCCACAGGCTGGGGATGCGACCTCTCTGAAGAATATGTTACCATTAATAGCGCTTATACGACTTAAATGAATGACAGATAAAACATTAGTTATCAAGATCGGCGGCAGCACACTGGGTCAGAATGATACAACCATTGAAGATCTGGTAAGCCTTCAAAAAATGGGGTATCAACTTGTAATTGTTCATGGAGGTGGAAAGCAAATCAACGGCTGGCTGGATAGTTTCAAAATTGAGCCGGCGTTTAATAATGGCCTTAGAGTAACGGATTTAAAGACCCTGGAAGTGGTAACCGCAGTTCTGTGCGGGCTTATCAATAAGCAAATTGTGGCCGATATTCTGCATGCAGGCGGCAATGCCATTGGCATCAGCGGGGTCGATGGCGGGATTATACAGGGTAAAATGAATAATGTCGCTCTGGGTTTTACGGCTGAAGAAATTACTGTTAATGTAGCGGTCATCCATGTTTTGTTACAAAGCGGTTATATGCCTGTGATTTCGCCGGTAAGCTTGAACATGAGCGCAGAATATAATCATATGACGCGGCTGGTGAATGTCAATGGCGATACGGCGGCCGCTGCCATTGCCTCTGCGATACAGGCGGAAAAACTGGTTTTCCTTACTGATGTAGGAGGCCTGTATGACCAGAATAAGGATATAATAGGAACAATAACTTCTGATGCAGCAGAAAGGCTGATCGACAGTAATATAATATCGGGAGGAATGGCGGTCAAAATAAAATCCTGTATTAAAGCTCTGGCAAAAGTATCGCTGACGAGAATTATTGATGGCCGGATCAGTCATTCGCTGATTAGAGAAATAGAAGAGAACTCCGGGGGTACAACCATTGCAGCTAAATAATCATAACTGGCAGGAACTGGAAAAAACACTGTTCATGTCAACTTTTAAACGCATGCCCGTAACCATTGTTAAAGGTAAGGGTCTATATGTCTGGGATGATCATGGCGATAAATATCTGGATTTTGTCGGTGGATGGGCTGTGGACTGTCTGGGACATTGCCCTCCTGTACTGGTCAAAGCGATTAAAAAGCAGGCGGCAACCTTAATACAAACATCGAATCAATTTTATACCATACCTCAAATAGAGCTGGCTGATATTCTTGTCTCCAACAGTTGCCTGGACAAGGTATTTTTCTGCAATAGCGGCGCCGAAGCCAACGAAGGCGCTGTAAAATTGGCACGACGCTATGGAAACCTGAAATTGAACGGGGCCTATGAAATCATCTCCGCACAGGCGTCTTTCCACGGCAGGACTCTGGCCATGGTAGCTGCCACAGGGCAAAGCAAATTTCAGGAGCCTTACGTACCATTACCCGCTGGCTTTGTTAATGCTGAATACGATAACCTGGATGCGATCAAGTCTGCGACGAATCACAAGACATGTGCAGTGATACTGGAACCTGTACAGGGTGAAGGCGGTGTCAATATTCCACATAAGAATTACCTCTCTGAGGTAAAAAAATGGTGCGAAGATAATAGGCTTCTGCTTATATTGGACGAGATACAGACGGGGATCGGCAGACTGGGCACGATGTTTGGTTACCAGCTATTCAATGTTGAGCCAGATATTATGACATTGGCCAAAGGATTGGGCGGTGGTGTCCCCATAGGCGCTATTCTGGCAAAGTCTCATGCAGCGGTATTTACCACGGGAGAACATGGCTCAACCTACGGCGGCAATCCTCTTTGCTGTACTGCCAGCTATGCAGTTTTACAGTATATAATCAGCCACGATGTTGTTGCACAAGCCAGGAAAAGCGGCGATTATTTCATATCGCAATTAAAAAAATTACAGAAGCAGTATGCTGCTATTAAGGAGGTCAGGGGGCTTGGATTATTGATTGCACTTGTTATGGATAGCAACATTGCGGATAAGCTGGCACTGGACTGCCTGCATAAGGGATTTCTGATAAATGCTGTAAAACCTAACATGCTCAGGTTTATGCCACCCTTGATCGTGAAAAAAAGTGAGATTGACCAGGCGATTAATATATTGAAAGGTGTTTTCAGAACGGAGTACGGTAAATGAAGAAAAAGGTAGTACTGGCTTATAGCGGAGGTCTGGATACCTCGGTAGCCATAAAATGGCTTGCGGAGAAATATTCAGTAGATATAGTTGCATTTACAGTAAACATTGGGGGTGTGAAGAATCTGGACCGGATAAGAAAAAAGGCCATCAAAGTGGGAGCTGTCAAAGCAATAATACTTAATGCAACAGACATTTTTATTAATTCCTTTGTTTTTCCCGCCTTGAAGGCAAATGCCATGTATGAGAATCAATATCCGTTGGCCACGGCCCTGGGACGGCCATTGATGGCAAAATTGCTCGTGGATGTAGCTAAGGCTGAAGGAGCCTATGCCATAGCTCATGGTTCGACGGGCAAAGGCAATGACCAGGTGCGTTTTGATGTTAGCGTCTCTGCCCTGGCCCCGGAATTAGAAATACTGGCGCCAGCACGGGAATGGAAAATGAATCGTGAGGAAACCATTCGGTATGCGAAAAGAAACCATATTCCCATACCAATATCATCACAGAGCCCCTACTCCATTGATGAGAATATATGGGGCCGCAGCATAGAATGCGGCATTTTAGAAGACCCCTGGGTGGAACCTCCCGCTGATGCCTATGCATGGACACAGGCTCTTGAGAAAGCTCCTGCGAAAGCTGAATATATCGAAATAGGGTTTGATAAAGGTGTACCTGTTACCATAGATGGGAAAAAGCTAAGTAGCCTCAATCTGATCAACAAGGCCAATAGTATTGCAGGTAAACATGGCATAGGCCGCATTGATCATATCGAGAGCAGGTTGATAGGCATTAAATCCCGTGAAATCTACGAGGCCCCGGCAGCTACGCTATTACTCAATGCCCATAAGGCACTGGAATCCATGGTCTTATCCAAAGACCAGCTAAAATTCAAGGAGAGCGTCAGCCGTGAGTTCAGCGACATCATTTATAATGGCTTGTGGTTCAGCGGACACAGGGAAAATCTGAGCGCCTATATTGAGAGCACGCAGAGATATGTTACAGGGATTGTCAGGCTTAAACTGCATAAGGGCAATTGCATTGTGGTAGGCCGAAAATCAGCTTATTCTATATACGATCACCAAATGGCTACTTATGATAAAGGTGACTTGTTTGATCATAGTGCCTCTCCCGGTTTTATACATATCTGGGGACTTCCTGTAAGAATCCAGGGCAAAGTGCAGGGAGGTCTTGGGGAGAATATCAAGTATAAGGCCAGCAAATAGGGTACTATTAGCAGTAACATTACATAATATGTGAGTGGATTGAATGATATGGGCAAGCAAATTAAACCGGTTTTAAGAGAGAGATTCAAGCGAGGAACCAGCAAAATGGTGCAGCAATACATTGCTTCTATAGATTACGATGCAAGATTATACAATGAGGATATTGACGGCAGCATAGCACATGTAGAAATGCTGACGTCGATTGGATTAATCAAGAAAGCCGATAGCAAAAAAATCATAAATGGCTTGAATGCCATACGGAAGGAAATTGATGATAAATCCTTCGTTTTTGTACCTGAACTTGAAGATATACATATGCATATAGAGAGGCGGTTATTCGACAAGATTGGTACAGTCGCTGCCTTCATGCATACGGCTAGGTCGAGAAACGATCAGATTGCACTGGACGTCAGGATGTACCTAAAAAAGATAATTACAAAGTCGATCTCCGAGCTCCTTGATGTGCAGGAGGCAATATTGGGGGTGGCTCAAAATAATATTGATGTTATCATGCCCGGTTATACTCATTTACAGCATGCACAGCCTGTACTGTTTTCGCATCATATGATGGCTTATTTTGAGATGTTTCAGAGAGATATTGAACGTTTTGAAGATTGTTACAAACGTACTGATATCTCGCCGCTCGGCAGTGGTGCACTGGCGGGAGTAGCTTACCCGATTAACCGCGAAATGGTATCAGAGAAGCTTGGCTTTACCAGCATCAGCCGCAACAGCATAGATGCTGTTTCTGATCGGGACTTCATCATCGAATTTGAGTCTGCTGCAGCAATTTGCATGATGCATTTATCCAGGATGGCAGAGGAATTTATCATCTGGTCATCGACAGAATTCAACTTTATTGAAATAGATGACGCATACTGTACATCCAGTAGTATCATGCCGCAGAAGAAGAATCCAGATGTGCTGGAATTGATACGGGGCAGAACGGGGAGAACGGCTGGCAACCTCATTTCCTTTCTCATGGTCATGAAGGCACTACCCCTGGCTTATAACCGCGATATGCAGGAAGACAAGATTACATTATTCAGCACGGTTGACATTCTGTTGCCCAGTTTACAATTGATAAAGGACATCATTCCTGCCATTTCCCTGAAAAAAGAAGATATGCTCATGGCTGCGGGTAAAAATTATATTCTGGCCACTGATATTGCGGATTATCTGGTTAGAAAGGGAATGCCGTTCAGGGAAGCTCATACTATAGTCAGCAAACTGGTTAACTATGCAATACAGAAGCAAAAGACATTAGGGCAATTGTCACTTAAGGAATATAAGAAATATTCTGCATATTTTGATCGTGACATTTTTAATATTAGTATCAAGCAGTCGGTAAATGCAAGAAATCATCCCGGCGGGACATCCACAAGTCAGGTAAAAAAGTCCATAGCCTATGCCAGAAAATTATCAGGTGAACGTCAATGAAAAGCAGACATATCAAGATTGCTCCCTCTATTTTATCAGCGGACTTTGGCAATCTGGCTGATCAAATCAAACAGATTGAGCTTGCCATGGCCGATTATATACACATAGACGTAATGGATGGGCATTTTGTGCCCAATATGAGCATTGGACTTCCCGTCGTTGAATCACTCAAGAAATATACACAAATACCTCTGGATGTGCATTTGATGATTGCAAACCCTTCCATGTACATTCATGACTTTGCCAAAGCGGGAGCTGATATTATCACAGTGCATGTGGAAACCGATCCACATATGCATCGGCTGCTGGAAAGCATCAAAACGCTACATCTTAAGGCAGGACTGGCGCTGAATCCATCAACCCCGCTCAACACACTGGATGAACTTCTTCCGTACGCAGATTTATTTTTAATTATGAGTGTCAATCCCGGTTTTGGTGGTCAGAAATTCATCAGCGGGTCTCTACAAAAAATATCTAATCTCAGGAAGATGCTGGATGATAAAGAAAGCCATGCAGACCTTCAGGTTGATGGTGGTATTTCGAATACTACAATCTTGGATGTTGTTAAAGCAGGTGCTGATGTAATTGTAGCCGGCAGTTCAATATTCCACAGCCGCAACATTGCAGCTTCGATAAATGAATTGAGAGACCTGGCTAATTCAGCCTGATAATTTATTATGACTGCGCAAGCAACGAGTACAAAGATTTACCCGCTTCTCTTTTCCGTCAAGTACAATTGTGGCAGGCTGAATATTTGGAAGCCATTCTCTGCGCGTATGTTGCTTGGAATGGCTGATTTTGTTACCATATTGAACTTTCTTACCACATAATTCACATTTGCGGGCCACTTGAGCCTCCCTATAATAATTAATTTAATGAATACTATGCAATTGTAAAATGATATCATAAATGTTAAATTAAGCAAAGGAGAAACATGAAACAAATAGCAGTCTGTACCGGACGTGAGTTCATAGATATGTTTGCTGCCGGCACCAGCTGGCTTGAAAAAAGTGTTGCTGACGTTAACGCTATTAATGTTTTCCCCGTTCCTGATGGAGATACCGGTACCAATATGCACCTTACCCTGCGTTCTACTTTGGAGGAAGCTGAAAGAGCTGCCAGTCCCAAGATAGCCGACATTTCTAAGGCTATGGCACAGGGTGCTTTGATGGGTGCAAGGGGTAACTCAGGAGTAATTTTGTCTCAATTCTTCAGAGGGTTGGCAAAAGGCCTGGAGAAAAAAGACAACATGTCGCCTGTAGACTGGGCTAAGGCCCTGTCTGAAGCTTCACATACCGCATACAAGGGGCTGTCACAGCCAACAGAAGGCACAATCCTGACCGTTATCAGAGAGGCAGCAGCCGCTGCTGAAGATGCTGCACAAAAGTCACCTGACGATTTTATCAGCGTGATGGCTTCCACTGTTGAGGCTGCAAAAGAATCAGTGGCTAAAACGCCTTTACTTCTGCCCGTTTTGCGCGATGCCGGTGTTGTCGATGCGGGCGGGCAGGGATTCTATGTAATCATGGAAGGGGCATTTCTCTATTTAAAGGGCGGACAAGAGGGCATGAAATTCAGTAAGCCCGAACTGGTGGTTGCCAGCGGTGTCCCGACCTCCGCTGTCCCTATTAAGGGCGCAGAAAAAGAGTCGCCTTATGGCTACTGTACAAACTTTTTACTGGTTGGGCAAAAGTTAAACCCGGACAAGGTAAGAAGCCGTTTGGAGGGAAGGGGACAGTCACTGGTTGTAGCAGGCGATTCAAACAACATTCGCGTACATATTCATACCTATGATCCAGGTGCAATCTTAAGATTTGCAACTTCCCTGGGTACTCTGCATTATATTCAGATACAGAACATGGATGATCAGCACGAAGGGTTTATAGAAATGCAGCAGTCCAAGCCTGATGCTCTTGATATAGGTATTGTTGCAGTTGCTCCCGGTACTGGCATGGTAGAAGTATTCAAGAGCCTGGGGGCTGTGCAGATTGTTCCCGGCGGCCAGACCATGAATCCCAGCGTTAAGGAAATCCTTGAGGCAGTGGAGGCCGTGCCTTCGCAAAAAGTGATGGTGTTGCCGAACAATAAAAATATCGTTCTCTCCGCCTCGCAGGTTCAAGCCTTGACGTCTAAAAGCATAGCCATAATACCCACTAAGACTTTGCCTCAAGGTATAGCTGCCTTATTGGCCTTTAATTACGAAGGATCGCTGGAAGATAATATTGACCTTATGACGGAAGCAGTTTCCTCGGTAAAAACGGTCGAAATCACCAAATCAGTGCGTACAACCAAGCTGAATAACATGGAGATCAAAGAGGGCGACTATATAGGCATAATTGATGATAAGGATATCGTAGCTGCCGGCGATAATATAGATGACATTGCCTTGAAATCTCTGGAGGTAGCCGGAATAGCGGGATATGAGGTAATTACATTATACTATGGCAGCGATATCGGCGAAGAAGAGGCAGAAAATTTCTCCACCAACCTGAAGAAAAAATACTCTGAGAAGCAGATTGAGCTCGTATCCGGCGGTCAGCCGTATTATTTCTATATTGTTTCCCTGGAATAGCGGCTTACATATGGCTGCCCATTATTCAAAAGTGGCGTTAGTACAGTTTAGTACTGGTTTACGGCAATAACTGAACAATATTTGGCCGATAATGACGAATCTGCCTGACTATGCAAAAACCATATACTGAAATCACCAGGCTGCGCAATATAATAGCCATTGAGAAGAAAAGACATTACGATAATAAAGCGGTAATCGGTGGTCTGGGAAAACTGATATCGAAATGGTGCTCGGATATCATTGACAAAATCAATTCTCCTCTCTTAAAAGCCAGGCTCGAAGAGCTGAATGTAACATGCATATATTATGGCGACTGGGATACCGCCGGTAGAAATCAGTGGATTTCCAGCCTGCAAAAATGGCTTGATGATGTTGAAAACATACCAGTCTTGCCTTCACAAAATTCTCCCACGGTCACAGGAAACATCGCAAAACCAGACACCAGAGTAAAAGCCTACCCAGAACACAATCCAACACTGAATCTGGAATCACCGGTAGTTTCTATCAAAGGGATTAAGGTCACTACATCTGAAAAATTATCCCGCCTGGGCATTGTCACTATACGTGATATAATTTACCATTTCCCCAGATACCACCTGGACTCCAGTGATATTAAGAATATTGCAGATCTGCCTCTATCTGATATCGCAGATTATGAAATGGAACCGCAGACCGTAGTAGGGAATATCTGGCAATCCAAACAGCTGTTGCTGGGTAAAAGAAGGATAAGATCAACAGAGTTGATCTTTGGGGATAGTACCGGCAATGCCAGTGCTATCTGGTTCAATCAACCGTATCTGGCCAAGCAGTTCAGTATCAACTCAAAGATCATCATATCCGGGAAATATAAGCTTTTCCAGGGACATATTACCTTTCAATCTCCTGACTGGGATTGGGCAGGAGAAGACAGGGAATCCATACATGCAGGTCGGATTGTCCCCATATATGCGCTTACGGCGGGACTTTATCAAAGACAGCTGCGAAATTTGATAAAAAAGACAGTGGACATCTGGGCGAGCAAGATACAGGATTATTTACCACGGAGCATCAGGACGACATGTGACTTGATGAGCTTGTCTGACTCTATCAGGCAGATACATTTTCCTCATCATCACGATGCAAAAAAACAGGCACAGAACAGGCTCGCCTTTGACGAGCTATTTCTTATTCAAACCGGCATGCTGCATAAAAAGAAAACCTGGCAGCAGGACCAGCCCGGCCATAAACTGACTCCTGACCGTGATTTATTGAAGCAATACATCAAAGCACTGCCTTTTTCATTAACCATGCCCCAGATGAAAGTCCTCGATGAAATACTCCATGACATGGGCCAGCCGCGACCCATGTCCAGATTACTGCAGGGTGATGTGGGAAGCGGTAAAACGATAGTCGCGCTGCTGGCATTGCTCATGACGATAAAAAACGGCTTTCAGGGCGCTTTTATGGCACCTACAGAAATATTGGCAGAGCAACATTACAATACAATTTTAAAAACATTGTCCTGCATTAAGCCAAACCTCGACGACCGGACTAGTCCCATAGCTACCTTAGTGGACAACTCGGATAGTGAAATAACTATTGCGCTATTGACAGGCAAACAGTCAGAAAAGAATAAACTCCAAATAACAGATATGATATCAGAGGGTAAAATTGATTTAATTATTGGGACTCATGCACTGATACAAAAAGGCGTTGCTTTTAAAAAACTGGGGCTTGTAGTTATTGATGAACAGCACCGTTTTGGCGTGATGCAAAGAAATGAACTGCGGCAGAAAGGCTATAACCCGCATATGCTGGTGATGACGGCCACCCCTATCCCTCGCACACTTGCATTAACTCTATATGGAGACCTGGATATCTCCGTGATTGATGAATTGCCTCCGGGGAGAATGGCAATCATTACAAGGTGGATGTCGTGGGAAAAAAGACAAAAGGCATATGAATTCATCTGCAGGGAGCTGGATTCCGGGCATCAGGCTTTTATTATTTGCCCCTTAATCGAAGAGTCTGATACTATTGAAGCCAGGGCAGCGATCTCGGAACATAAAAGGTTATCGCAGGATATTTTTCCCGGATATAAACTGGGCCTGTTGCACGGCAGAATGCCTCCGGATAAGAAGGATCAGGTTATGACAGATTTCCGTCGTGGGGAATATCAGATACTGGTTGCCACTCCTGTAGTAGAAGTTGGAATTGATATACCAAATGCTACTGTAATATTAATTGAAGCGGCAGATCGCTTTGGCCTGTCACAGCTGCACCAGTTCAGAGGCAGGGTTGGAAGGGGCACTGCACAGAGCTATTGCATGCTTCTTTCCGAGAAACCTTCTGATCAAGGTATTCAGAGGCTGCGCGCTATAGAAGAAATTCAAAATGGCTTTGTATTGGCAGAGAAGGATATGGAGTTAAGAGGACCCGGTGAATTTTTCGGCACCAGGCAAAGTGGAATGCCCGATTTACGTATGGCAAAACTATCAGATATTAAATTGGTCGAATTGGCCAGGGAACAGGCCAGGCAGCTGTTTGCTGAAGACCCTGGGCTTAAATCCCCTGAAAATGAAGCATTGGCCAGAGAACTTAAAAGAATATGGCCTTCGATAACTGAATGGAGCTAAAAGATATGTTTATTAAAGAAAAATTGGCCCTGCTCATAGGCCAGGCAATAGATGAATTGAAGGCCAATGATGTAATTGATGTGTTGCAGATACCCGAGATAGCAATAGAAAGGCCACAGAACATTCAGCATGGCGACTATTCTTCCAGCATTGCGCTTAAATTGTCACGTGCCGCCAAAATAGCACCGCTTGATATCGCGCGTAAAATCGTAGAACACATCAAACCATCCGAGGAAATCGAGCACATCTCTGTGCTTCCGCCGGGATTTATCAATTTTAAATTGAAAGGAGACTGGCTGTGTGCACAGGTGCAGACCATCATATATAAAGGCAGCAAATGGGGTGACATCGATATCGGGAAAGGCAAGTCTGTGCAAGTTGAATATGTCAGTGTGAACCCAACCGGACCGCTGCATATAGGACACGGCCGGGGTGCGGTTCTGGGCAGCACGTTGGCTAATATACTCAGTGCAGCCGGGTACAAAGTACAGACAGAGTATTATATCAATGATGCAGGCAGCCAGCTCAATGCCTTTAAACAGTCCCTGAATGCCCGCTTCCTTCAGCATAAGGGGATTGATACCGCCATGCCGGAAAACGGCTATATGGGCAATTATATGATCCAGCTGGCAAGGAAAATTGATGAGAAATATCCCGGACGATTTGACGGCAGCAACGTCATAGAAAAAGCTGACGAGCTAGGTGCCATTGGAGTGGACCTGATCATGGACAAAATACGTGAGGATCTGGAGTTACTGGGTGTCAGTTTTGATCTATGGTTTAGTGAAAAGAGCCTGAACGAGGAAAATGTCTATAATAAAGTCCTCAAGTTTTTAGAGGACCACAACTATACTTTAAAGAAGGAGAATGCACTTTGGTTTACCTCGTCTTCGCTGGGTGAAGATAAAGATAATGTGCTGATTAGGGGCGATGGCACGCCAACATATTTTGCTTATGACATCGCATATCATTATAACAAGTTTATCCAGAGGAAATTCAGCCATGTCATAGATATCTGGGGAGCTGATCATCAGGGTCATGTCTCAAGAATGAAATCAGCCATAAGCGCCTTCGGGGTTAATCCTGATAATCTGACCATCATCATCTGCCAGATGGTAACCTTGAAGCGCGGAGAGGAAATTGTACGTGCCTCTAAACGGAGCGGTGATTTGATCACTTTGCGTGACCTTCTGGACGAGGTGGGAGCCGATGCCTGTCGCTATGTCTTCCTTTCCAGATCCGCAGACAGCCAGATGGATTTCGATATCGAGTTGGCCAAAAAACAATCCGCTGATAATCCGGTCTATTATGTACAATATGCTCATGCCAGGATTTCAAGCATCTTAAAACTCGCCCAGGCAAATAACATTGATTATAGCGAGGGTGATGTACATCTTCTCATTGATGATGCAGAACAGTTACTCATACGCCAGATGCTGCTCTTGCCAGAGATTGTTGAATACGCCGCATCCAATCTTGAACCTCACCAGCTGCCTTATTATGCGGCCGAATTGGCCACAGCCTTTCACAGTTTTTATAAAAAGTGCAGGGTAATATCAGACAACGCGGAGCTGACAAAGGCAAGGCTTAAACTGGTGAAAGCGGCCCAGATATTGCTCTCCAGAACATTGCATTTAATGGGCATGACCGCTCCCGAATCGATGTGATATTAACGCTTAAACTGCCGCTATTGGTTCTAGTCAGTTTCATAATTTTATGTTACACTCTGAAGTTGATTATGAAAAAGCGAGTATTTTCCGGTGCCAGACCAACTGGGCGGCAGCATATCGGCAACTATTTAGGCGCAATCCAGAATTATGTCACTCTTCAGGAGGAATACGATTGTATCTATTGTATTGTGGATATTCACGCGCTGACTACCCTTGAAGATACACATAATCTCCAGCAGAATATCAGGGAAATGATGCTGGATTGGCTGGCTGCCGGGCTGGACCCTCAGAAAAGCATTCTTTTTGTGCAGTCGGATGTTGCCGAGGTTACTGAGTTGCATACGCTTCTAAGCATGGTTACGCCTCTGGGATGGCTGCTGAGAGTACCGACTTTCAAAGAAAAGGCACGTAATCAGCCGCTTAATGTTAACTATGGACTGGTCGGCTACCCGGTGCTCATGGCTTCCGATATCGCCATATATAAGGCTGAAGTAGTGCCTGTGGGTGAAGATCAGTTGCCTCATCTTGAGCTTACCAGGGAAATTGTAAGAAGGTTCAATTCATTATTCGGCCCAACCTTATTGGAACCACAGGCAAGGCTGACCAGCTTTCCCCTGGTGTTCGGGCTGAACGGCAGCCAGAAGATGGGCAAAAGCTATTCTAACTACATAGAGTTGGCCGCAACACCACAGGAGACCAGCAAGCTGGTAATGACAGCTGTGACTGATCCCTCAAGGCAGTACAGGAAGGACGCCGGCCATCCGGATATATGCAATGTATATAAATTGCACAGCTATTTCGGCACAAAAGACCTGCAGCAGATTGAAAGCGATTGCAGATCAGCCAGTATTGGCTGTGTAGAGTGCAAGAAAAGACTGGCTGACATGATAAATGAATCTTTGGAATTACTGCGTGAAAAGCGTCGTGATTACGAGAATAAGCCTGACCTGATTAACGATATCCTCAACGAGGGCGCAAAAAGGGCTCGTGCCATCGCCCAGGCTACCCTGTTCGAAGTCAAGCAAAATATGGGGCTTGTAAGATAAAATTCGATATGCAGCAGATTCCGCTGGGCCGCAATGGTAAGACCGCTCTCGAAGTTGCCGTGCAGGCGGCAGGCGAGGCAGGAAAGCAGATCCTTCAGTCTATGCCTGATATTAAGAATATCAAGATTAAGGGACGTGCCAACTTTGTCTCCGATCTGGATACTCTGTCTGAAAAAGCCATTTATCAGATAATCCGTCAGAATTTCCCCTCATGGGAAATTGTCTCGGAAGAGTCCAGCCCTGTGCGTTCTGGTCGCGATTATGCCTGGATCATAGATCCTCTGGATGGCAGCACCAATTCCCTCTACGGCATTCCTTTCATCGCCGTCAATATTGCGCTTGTGCATGACGATGCAATTATGATTGGCGTTACTTATGATCCCCTGCGCGATGAGATGTTCACTGCGGAAAAGGGCAGAGGAGCTTTTCTCAACGGCAGGAAATGCAGGCTAACCGGTATCAATTCACTGGAAAATGCCCTGGTCTGCAGCGATCTGGGCTACGACCTGCAAAAGGGCGGCGAAACGCTTGAAATGTTGCAAAGAATATTTGGCAAAGCTCTCTGCCTGAGAATTCTGGGTTCTGCTGCACTGGGAATGGCTTATGTGGCCTGTGGCAGAATAGGGATGTATTTTCACAAGAACGTTTATCCCTGGGATATTGCCAGCGGCATTCTATTGGTTACGGAGGCGGGTGGAGAGGTGGTAAACTGGGAAAAACGTGCGGCCTGCTATTCGGATACTCAGATTGTCGCCTCCAATGCCATTTTGAACAATCTGTTTTTAGAGATTGCACAATAACAGGGTACGGCATTTGACCCATGCATTAATCAGGAATAATCTCGCCGCCTTCCTTGTATTTCTTAAGTATAAAATGGGTTACCGTGCCCTGGATGGTATCCATGGTTGCCAGTTTTTCGGAAACAAATACTGCAATATCGTGCATGCTTTCACCCGATACCAGGATAATCATGTCATATGTACCTGAAGCCAGATATACAGCATTGACCTGGGGAAACTTATCAATACTATTTGCTATATCCCTAAAGCCTTTTTCACCATGCGGTATGGCTTTAACTTCGATGAAAGCCCAGATCTTCTCCGCGTTCAGCTTGGCCCAATCGATTACAGCCTTATATTTCAAAACGATTTTTTTTGCCTCTGCCTCCGCAACCGTTTCAGCTACATCGCTTACAGAAAGCCCGAGTTTGGCAGCTATCTCATCAGCTGAAAGTTTGGCATTATTTTCAAGCATCTGCAGAACTTCTTTGCGAATCATTTCCTTATCCCCCTATCTTTCTGTATTTCTAATGTATATATATGTGATGGATAAACGTTAGGTCTCTAAATTAAGAACAAACGCGAGCTCTTCTTTTGTGCCAGTCAACGGTAGTTTCATAGGCATAGGCAATCTTGAGGATTGTACTTTCAGCAAAATGATTACCTATTATCTGCAGACCCGTAGGCAGACCCTGGGAAAATCCTGCAGGGACCGATATGGCTGGGATGCCGGAAATATTTATGGGAAGTGTACACACATCGCTGAGATACATCTGCATGGGGTCATCCATTTTTTCACCAATCCTGAAAGGCACTGTTGGGGATGTTGGCGTAACCAGCGCGTCATATTTTTTGAAGATATCTTCGAACTCTCGCTGTATCAGTGTACGGATTTTTAAAGCCTTCAAGTAGTAGGCATCATAGTATCCCGAGGACAGGGCATATGTGCCCAGCATGATGCGGCGCTTCACCTCTGCTCCAAAGCCGTGTTGCTTGGTCTTTTCCATAGCCTCCCACATATTGCTGCCGCCGTAGGAGAAGCCATATTTAAAACCGTCATATCTGGCCAGGTTGGCCGATGCTTCTGAAGGCGCAATAATATAGTAAGCCGCCAGAGCATATTTTGTATGCGGCAATGTTACATTCCAATCAACTTCCGCCCCCAGTTCCTGCATATGTTTGATGGCAGTGAGGATATTGTCTTTGACCTCCTGTTGCATCCCTTCGACAAAATATTCCTGCGGCACTCCGATCTTTAATCCCTTTAAATCCGCGGTCAGGTTATCTGTATAATTCTGTTCTGAAACATTCACTGAAGTAGCATCTTGGTCATCATGGCCCGCAATTGCGCTCAGAACAATGGCGCTGTCTGTTACCGTCTTTGTAATAGGGCCTATCTGGTCAAGTGAGCTGGCAAATGCCACCAATCCGAACCTGCTGACCCTGCCATATGTAGGTTTCAGTCCCACCACATTGCAGAACCCCGCTGGCTGCCTGATGCTTCCCCCGGTATCGGACCCCAGCGCGTAGAAGGCCATGTGGGCACCCACCGCGCTGGCAGACCCGCCGCTGCTGCCACCGGGCACGCAGTCCAGGTTCCACGGATTTCTGGTGACGAAAAAGGCGGAATTCTCCGTAGATGATCCCATAGCGAATTCATCCATGTTGGTCTTGCCGACGATGACTGCATTTTGCTCCTTCAGCTTCTTTATAACGGTGGCATCATAGGGAGGTACAAAATTTTGCAGCATTTTGGAGGAGCAGGTAGTCTTGATACCGCTGGTGCAGATATTATCCTTTATCAAAACGGGCACTCCGGTCAATGCTCCTGCTTTGCCGGATTGAATAACCTCGTCTGCTTTTTTAGCCTGTGCCAGCGCAGACTCCGCGCATACGCTGGTACAGGCTTTGATCTGCTGGTCGATGCGGGGCAGGTTTTCCAGCACTTTTGTGGTAATCTCATACGAGGTTATCTGCTTTGTAGAGAGCAATTGGTGAATGCCCTGTATATCGAGAAAGATTAAATCATCCATGTTCTACTCAAGCACGGCCTGTATCTTGAAGTAACCGTTATCAGCATGAGGCGCGTTACGCAAAACTTCATCCGCAGGCAAAGAAGGCTTTACATAATCCTCACGAAAGACATTCTTCAGGGCGATTGACTGTGAAGTAGGGGGTAATCCGGTTGTATCAACCTGGTTCAGTATCTCGAAATTCTCCAGGATATTCGAAAGCTGACTCCTGAATTTGTCGATTTCACCTTCATCTATACCCAATCTGGCAATCATGGCGATATGCTTGACTTCTTCGCGGCTTATTTTCATAGTACTCAATTCTGTAAAATTACTTCATGGCGTCCCTGGAGGGATTCGAACCCACGGCCCGCTGCTTAGAAGGCAGCCGCTCTATCCACTGAGCTACAGGGACCAGGACTGAGTTTAACACAGCTCCGTTCAAATTCTCAAGGAATTAAATGCATACAGTTACAATATACTGGAATCGCCTATAATTTATATATTTAACTAACTCTGATAGCTATGATATACTACTTTCGCTTCTTCTATAATGCCTGTACGGTCTATTGGGGCTCGTAGCTCAGGGGCAGAGCGACCGGCTCATAACCGGTTGGTCGCAGGTT
>CAZTHJ010000003.1:0-21812 GCA_964613565.1 uncultured Dehalococcoidales bacterium
CCATGTACCGGCTGCTGGGCCTGCCAGAAAGCTGGCCGCTGCGTTCAGGACGATGATGTCAACTGGGTCCTGGAGAAAACCGTTCTGAACGACTGTGGGCTGATCGTCAGCGTGCCGGTGTATCACCTCAGGGCCAATGCCCTGTACATGGCTATCGGCGAGAAGATGAACCACCTCATCGGCAAGACCCAGGGAGCCATCCTCAAGAAAACCCGTGTCGGCGGCGTGATTTCAGTAGGTGGAGGCATGTATGACTGGACTACGTTTGGACTGTCAAGTGCCATTACTTTTGTTTCCCATACCCGCGTTATAGCTGACCAGGTACAGCTCAACCATATCGGCGAGCCGGGCTCGGCAGTGCTGGAGCGCAATCAGGAGCAGATGGCACGTGTGCGCCAGCTCGGCCGCAATGTAGCCAGAGCCATGCAGATGCCCATCAAGGAGGTAAAATTCGTCGGCGAGCATAAGCCGGCAGCCTGTCCCATCTGCCACTGCGACCTGCTGCAGGTGGAGGTGGACCTGCCCCGGGTAAGCTGTCCCGTTTGCTGGGTGCACGGTGACATTGTGGTGGAAAACGGCAGCACCAGGGTCAGGTGGGATGAGGAGAGCTTCAAGTATGCACGCCTGTCAGAGCTGGATGATCACGGGGCTTATATCATGAAGGAGAAGGCCATAGAGATACCTGCCTTGGCGCTGGAAGAGACCATAAAGATTCTGGCTAAATACAAGGCCTACGGCACCATTATCAAGCCGGATAAGCCTGCAGTGAAAAAATAGAGAGGAAACAATGCCGGCCCTTAATGCGGCCTTTTCCCCAGGCGCGTTAATAACCCGGCGCTGGCAAAACAATTTGCCAAGCTGTTACGAACATTCTGTCAATATTCATTTGATAAGCCTGGGCTGGCAGTTGAGGCAGAAGGCGGTGCTCTTGATATCCGTATCCTGCAGGCTGTTGGAAAAATGCATCACGCATTTGATATCGCCGCAATGCTCAAGTCCGAGCAGGTGCCCCAGCTCATGCACCGCTTCCTTTAAGGCTCGCTGCATAAAGAGTCTGTTATTGCGTGCATGGCCATAGAATTCTTCCTGCAGCCTGGCCAGTGAGATCAAAGCTATATTGCTGCTGCTGTCCGCAAGGCCGAAGATAAAGTTTAGCTCCTGCGTGTACAGGTCGGCATCGACAACACCCAGTATCTTCGCCCCGCCGCTGGGGACGCTTTTTTGCACTGACGACAGTACGGAAACTGCTTCATATTGCCTTCTTCTGGAATTATATGCAGCATGCGGCAGGTCTGCTTTTATGTCCTTTTTCAGGCTGCAGCCGAAAATATCCTGCAGGCTTTGTCCCAGCTCTGCCAGCATTGCCGCATCGATATCACCGATAGGACATAGAATAATTTTCATGGCTTAATGCCTTAATTCCCGCACCAGGTACTGCAGCACATGTTCACGGTTGTTCAGGGTAAGCTGTATCAGTTGTGCGCCGGGCAGGTTCTTGATGCTATCGGCAAAGGGATGCGGCTTGAGCATGATGCTGGATAATATCTTTTTGCCGCTGTTTACAGCCTGCAGAACGGCTTTCCTGAAACTGGGGGAGAGCATCTCCATTTTGCCGATTTCATCAATCACCACCAGTTCCGCCTCTTCGCTTGCCTCGAGAATGGACCTAACGGCAACATTTTCCAGGTTTTCCAGATTGACACCGTATTTGCCGATGCGGGGCCGGTCGTGGAAATCGATGTGCGCCAGGACGGCCTCCACTCCATTCAGGGTGATGATTTTGAATCCTCTCCTCATGCCTGAAAGGCGTATTTCCTCTGTATAAAAGCCTCCTGACCTGAGCTGAATTTGAGAGAGCGCCTTTCTTATTATGGTAGTTTTGCCCGTTCCCGGGCTACCTGTTACGAGAAAGACGCTCCCCATAAGTTGCGTTCTATATTGGAAATTCCAAGTCTATTCTGCGGTCTTTTTCTTGGGCGCAGCCTTCTTTTTGGTTGCGGGTTTAGCCTCTGCAGCTTTCTTTTTGGCTTCGGGTTTAACCTCTGCAGCCTTCTTTTTGGCCGGTTTCTTTTCAGCAGCAGGCGCCTTCTCCACCTTGGCTTTCTTTTCCGCCTTAATAGGGGCGGCTGCCTTTTCAGCTTTAGCCTTGACGGCTTTCTCTTTCTTAGGTACCTTAACAACTTCTTCTGCTATTGCTTTAAGGGTTTCTGTCTTCGGTCTGGGAGCTTTGGCTGCAGGCAGCGGCATTCCTGTTGCCAGGGCAATTGCCTTGCGCCGTTCCAGGAGCTTCCTCTTCCTTTTCTTATGCTTCAACTGTGCCATTCTTCTGCTTTTGTTCATGCTTCACCACCAGTTATATTTGTACCAAATTTAAATTGCGACTATACATTATCTCTAAAACAGAGTTGAATTTCAAATTTACCCGGTGTTGAAAGCGATTATCTCCTATACCTGGTGACCGCATTTTACTCTCATTTCCTGTTATAATGCTGCTGTCTGTTTGTTAGCATATGAAGCGGGGGTGATGTTATGAAAATGGACCCATTACATATCGTATTGTTGCTGATGTGCCTGCCGTTGGCCTGTGCCGTGCCCGAGCCGCCGGCGGATAAGCCTTCGGCACCCGGTATCGTCATCAAACTGCCCGAGCCACTGATCCAGGGCGAAGTTTCCCTGGAAGAGGCTATACACAGCAGACGCTCTATCAGGCAATATACAGGTTCTCCGCTGACCCTCAGCGAAGTCTCGCAGCTGCTGTGGTCGTCACAGGGCATTACCGCAGGCTGGGGAGGGCGTACTGTACCCTCAGCCGGAGGGCTGAATCCGCTGGAGGCTTACCTGGTGGCGGGCAATGTGGAAGGATTGAAGCCCGGCCTGTACCGCTATATGCCCCAGACCAATGATCTGTTACAGGTCGGAGATAAAGACCTGCGATCTGATCTGGCAGGGGCTGCCTTGAACCAGTCCTGTGTGCGGGATGGCGCAGTCAGCATCGTGATCAGCGCCGTGTACGCGCGCACCACGGTAAGGTATGGCGACAGAGGCATCAGGTACGTGCACATGGAGGCCGGCCATGCCTCACAGAATATCTACCTGCAGGCAACTGCCCTGGGACTGGGCACCGTGGCCGTGGGCGCTTTTGACGATAAGCGCGTGACCGGCATTCTGGGGTTGCCGGCAGATGAGGTGCCTCTGTATATCATGCCGGTGGGGAGACAGTCTGGATCATGAATCGATATTTGACAGGAAGCGTTTTGAGGACTGGGCAGATAAATTAATTAGATTTTATACAGCTAGTGTGGTGTCTTAAAAATTCATTGAATAATTCCTCTTCTACGCTGAGCAGAGAGAATAAATCAACCTATTTCTGAGACGGGACACTAGTATATATAGATAAGAGTATCATAAAGGAATACTTATTGATTTGCATAAATAGGGATAAAATGTTAAGATAACGCCAAGTTCAGGGAAGGTGTGGGACAGGAAAATCCATATAAGGAGTTAGAGGTTGACCTGAAGTTTGTAAATTGGCGAATTGTTTGGGGGAGCTAGTCTGTATACCCATACTATCATACTTTGCGTTGTTAGTTCTGGCGATTCACAGATTGAGCAGTCCATCAGCAATAGGCTGTTTTTTCTTTCACAGTTTTTGTCATAAACACGTTCTCTTATCCGCAACGCTAACCCCGTTATATCCTTAATGTCCTTCTTATTTTCTGGTGCTCCCGATATACGTTTATTTGCCGATTATCGAAGATTAATATTATGAGTGCATAGAAAGGAAGAAGAAAATGTCATTGATCAGCACACCGATAAATATCGACCCTGCACAGGTTCTTGGCAGCATCGGATACGCCGATGAGTCCCAGCCTTCAGCCCGTATCGTATCACTGCTGGATGATTATATGGGAAATTACCAGGACCTGATCGCTCAGAATTATTCTTATGTGGTTAGAGACATCAAGGGATTTGAGGGCAACAGGGTTTTCATTCAAAACGATATTACGCTGGAAAGCAAAGTGATAGCTAGGCTGCTGCAGAAGTGTCGCAAGGCTGTGATATTCATTTTAACCATTGGAGACTTTCTGGAAAAGCAGGTGGTCAGCCTGGCTGAGAACGGCGTGGTATTGCAGGCTACCGTGCTGGATGCTATAGGTTCCAGCACGGTGGAAGAGTTCGCTGCCGCATTCGAGAACGAGATAAGCGGACTGGCCAGATCTGAAGGCATGGTCATCAGCCGCCGCTTCAGTCCCGGTTATTGCGATTGGGATGTCAAGCAGCAGCGTATGCTTTTCCGTGCGCTGGGTAGCGATACAGCCGGCGTAGAGCTGAAAAAAAGCTGCCTGATGATACCGCAGAAATCGGTCTCCGGCATTATCGGCATGGGCTGTGAATCAGACGGTATCGCAGCATACAATCCGTGCAATACCTGCTGCAAGGAGGATTGCCCGGGCAGGAGGGAATAAATAGACGCTAAAATGATCAGAAAAGGACTGAATGGGGGAAGCTTCAAGCCTCTGAGCGACGAGGATATCTCCCGCATTGACGAAACCGTACTGCGCATTATAGAGGAAATCGGCTGCGAGGTTCACTCGGAGACTGCACGTGACGCCCTTAAAAAGGTCGGCGCCAGTGTGGACAAGACGCGGGTGCGTCTGCCGAAAACCCTGGCAAGAGAGCTTATCGGCAAGGCGCCTTCGGAGATAGTATTATGCGGAGGCGACGAGAAAAACGATATTCATCTGGGCGGCAAGAGGGTTTATACGGGCACGGGCGGTACAGCCCTGTATATTTATGAAGTGGATACGGCAACAAGGCGACAAGCTACTCTAGACGACTTGAAGAACATAGCAAGGCTGGTGGACAAGCTGGACAATATCCATCTTTTCCTGCTGCCCACCTATCCCAATGACCTGCCTCTGGAGCAGGTGGATGTCAACAGATTCTTTGCTGGGCTGAATAACACCTCAAAGCATATCATGGGTGGGGTATTCACCGTCGAAGGCATGCGCGAGGTAATACATATGGCGGAGACGGCCGCAGGCTCCAGGGAGGCGCACCTCAAGCGCCCGCGAATATCCATCATAACCTGCAGTGTGAGCCCCTTTATCATCGATGGAAAGTATGGCGACATGGTGGTAGAAATAGCAAAAAGCGGCACGCCCTTGGTCTGTCCTGCCGAGCCATTATGTGGCTCAACTTCGCCTGTGACGCTGGCGGGGAATGTGGTGGTGCAGACGGTGGACTCCCTGATGGGAGTCATACTGGCCCAGGCGGTTAATCTTGGCACGCCTGTCATTTTTGGCTCGGTGTCCTCCAGTACCGATCTCAGGGACCTCAAGTATATTGCAGGATCAGTGGAAATGGGCTTGCTGAATGCGGGGGGAGCGCAGATGGCTCAATTTTACGGTCTGCCCTTCTATGCCACCGGTGGCATGACAGATTCCAAAATGCTGGACTCGCAGAGCGGCTACGAATCCGCCATTACCAGTTTGCTGTGTGCCCTGGCCGGTGCCAATTTTATCCACGATGCTGCTGGCCTCATGGAGTTCGCTCTTACCGTAGCCTATGAGAAGTATGTTATCGACAACGAGATACTGGGCATGGTAATGAGGGCGGTTGAAGGTATCAGGGTGGATGACGAGACGCTGGCTTATGACCTGATTAAGCAGGTTGGCCCCGGAGGTAACTTTGTCAGTACCAAGCACACGCGGCGTTTTATGCGCAAAGAGCATTATCAGCCCCTGCTCAGCGACAGAGACAATCGCGAAGACTGGGAGTCCAGGGGCAAAAAGGCTACCTGGCAGCATGCCGCGGAAAAGGTACGTGATATCCTGGCAGGTCATACCAGTGTCCTGCCCGCGGAAACTAGGAGCCGTATATTAGCGGAAATTAAGGGGATCGTGGTATAAGCATGCTGGTAATTGCAGAGAGGATTAATGCAACCAACCGTTCCGTGGGCGAAGCTATCGCCTCACGGGACGCAGAATTCATAACTAGGCTGGCACAGGAGCAGTCTGCTGCCGGTGCCCATTTCATCGACGTCAATGCCGGTGCAGGCAAGGGCTCCAGTGCCGGCGAAAGGGAGACGATTGAATGGCTGGTGGAAGTGGTACAGTCCGCTACGGACAGGCCGCTTTGCATAGACAGCGAGTCGCCGCAGGCGATTCAAGCGGCGGTGGCCAAATACCGTGGAGAGGAGCTCATGATAAACTCCGTGACTGCGGAGGAGTGGCGGCTGGAGCCCGTAGGCTCGCTGGCGGTAGAGCGCCGTGCAAAGCTGGTGGCACTGGCCATGGGCGCCGAAGTCATACCTGATACAGTAGAAAAGCGCCTTGCTGCCTGTGATGTCATCATGGAGCGCCTCGGCGGCATGGGCATTAAAGCGGAGCAGGTTTTCTTTGATCCGCTGGTGCTTCCCATTTCCGTGGACTCAAAACAGGGCATGGTCACGCTGCAGACCTTGCAGAAGATTAAGCTTAGATATCCCGGAGTGAATACTGTGATGGGGCTGAGCAATGTTTCATATGGCCTGCCCGAGAGGAAGCTTATCAACCGCAGCTTCCTGCTCATGGCAGCTTATGCCGGGCTGGATGCAGCCATACTGGATCCGCTGGACAAGCGCATGATGAGTGTTTGTCGGGTGGCAGATTTGCTCACCGCTGGGGGCGCCAGCCGCGCTTACCTCAATGCTCACAGGAAGGGCATGATTGTAGATTAAAAAGCGGAGAAGAGAAATGTCTGAAAACATAATTGGTTTGATAAAAGAAAATGTCATACAGGGCAGGGTAAATCAGGACGATGAAGGCATAGATGAAACCATGGCGGGCCAGCCCGGTGTAACCGAGCTTATCGACAAAGCCGTAGCAGAGGGCGTAGACATAGCCGAGATTATTAACAAGGGCCTTACTGAGGCCATGGAGATTGTAGGCAAGAAGTTTGAAAGCAAGGAATACTATATTCCCGATATGCTGGCCTCTGCCGAGGCTGTGGGAGTTGCCATGCAAAAACTGGAGCCTTATCTGGCCGGAAGCGGCATCAAGCCCAAAGGTAGGATAATAATAGCTACGGTCAAGGATGATATACATGATATCGGTAAAAATATTGTATCAATACTGCTGCGTGGTGCCGGCTACATTGTAAAGGATATGGGGAATGATGTTGAGCCGCAGGCTATAGTGGCAGCAGTCAGGGATGAAAAACCGGATTTCCTGGGACTTTCCGCACTGCTCACCAGCACCATGGTTTCAATGCAGGCAACCGTCAAGGCTATCGAGGAAAGCGGCCTCAGGAATAGCGTTAAGATAATCGTTGGCGGGGCTCCTGTCTCTGACGAATTTGCCAGGAGTATCGGTGCCGATGGCTATGGTGCCGATGGCTTCCATGCATTGGCCGTTGTTGAAGCACTGAACCCGGCTTCTGCAAAATAGGCGCAGCCGTCCACAACAAACACAGACGGGACAAGGAGGTATAAATGCCCAGAGAGGGAATTTTAATAAAGAATCCACTGGAAAGAATATCGTATGACCAGGTTAAACAGATCCATGCTGTCTCCCTGAAAATACTTAGCGATACGGGTCTGCTGTGCTTTAATAAAAAGGCGTCTGAAGTGTTCCTAAGCCACGGCGCTGCTGTTGACAGCGTTCAGGGCAGTGGCAGCCCCTGCTGGCATATAAAAATTCCGCAAAAAATGGTTATGGATGCCCTGGCGAGCGCACCCAAAACGGTCAAGCTGGGCGCTAGGAATGAGGATAATACACTGATTATGAAGGGCGACGAGCCCCGTGTCTTTTTGATTACAGGTTCGGAGACTAATATCTGCCTGGACGTGAAATTTGACACTTATACCAGCAAATCAGATCCTTCCCGGGAGGTCAGGCTGCCGGAATTTACTCCGCGGCGCGGTATGCTGGCCGATCTCTGCGATTCGGCACATGTCTGCGAGCACCTGGAAACGGTGGACGGCTATATACGTACCATCAATATACAGGATAAGGATATTACAGAGGAGAATAAGGATGTTAACAAGTTTTTTGCCAGCCTGAATAATACCACCAAGCATTTTATGTCAGGCTTGACCAACATCAGGCAACTGGACAACGTGGTCAGGCTGGCAGAGATAATTGCCGGCGGCAAAGAGAAGCTCAGGCAGAATCCCATTATCTCATTCATCACCTGCCTGGTGAAGAGTCCTTTGCAGTTTGTGGATGATACCACGGAGACCTTTATGGAAGTATGCCGACGCGGACTGCCTGCCGTGGTCTCATCCTCTCCGCAGGCCGGGACTTCGTCTCCTATCAGGGAGGCCGGCATTATGGCGCAGATCAATGCGGAAGTACTGGCCGGTATCACGCTCGGACAGCTTGTCAATAAGGGCGCGCCACTGCTCTATGGAACTGTACCCGTCAGGGCCAGGATGGATACACTGGGAGATTCGTATGGCTCCGTGGAGACCAGCCAGTATCATATCGACTGCGTACAGATGGCAAGGTTCTATAAACTGCCCAACTATTCCACCTCCGGTGTGTGCGATCCCAAGATACCGGGGCAACAGTCGTCCATTGAGCGGCTGTTCTCAAATATACTGGTCGCCCTGAGCGGTCCGCAGTTTTTGCACTGCGCTTTTGGCCTGCTGGACTGTAACTCGGTATTCTGCTTGCTGCAGGCTGTGCTGGATGATGCGCATTTCAAGATGCTCAAGTTTTTCCTCAGGTCACCGCAGATAGATGAACAGGTGCTGGATGAGATGCAGAAACAAATCAGGGACGTTCTTGCCACGCCGCAGAAAATGTTTATTAACTATATACGGCCCGTGATGCGACGCGGGGAGATCTCGCCGGCTTATCCGTTTGAAGGGGGGGGTGGTGATGAGGTCTTCATCCTGGCCTATCAACGCCTGCAGGAGCTGCTGGCCAAACCGGTGCAGCATATAGAAGAGGCCACAACATCCAGAATATTTGAGGAGATTCCCGGCCTGATGCCCAGATTAAACTTATACCGAAAGGAGAAATAATCATGAGTGAAGATATTTTGAGCAAGATTAAAGAAAATGTAATTCAGGGAAGAAAGACCATTGACGATGCGGGTATAGATGATACCCTGTCCGGAACTCCGGGTGTAGTGGAGCTTACGGAAATGGCACTGAAAAGAAATGTATCTCCGGATGCAATCATCACTCAGACTATGACGCCCGGGATGCAGGTGGTGGGTGAGAAATTCTCCAAAAAGGAATACTTCATCCCCGATATGCTGGCTTCAGCCGAAGCCGTCGGCGCAGCTATGGACATACTACAGCCTTATCTGGAGGCTTCAAATGTGGAGACGAAGGGCAAATTCCTTATCGCCACCGTCAAAGGAGACATTCATGATATCGGCAAGAACATTGTTGCCATATTACTCAAGGGTGCCGGGTATCAGGTCAGTGATCTGGGCATCGATGTGCCCGAGGATAAGATCGTAAGCGCGGTCAGGGAGCAGAAGCCGCAATATCTGGGGCTGTCTGCCCTGCTCACTACCACCATGCAGGAGATGAAGGTGGTTATTGATGCGCTCAAAGAAAATAAACTCAGGGATAATGTCAGGGTACTCATCGGCGGCGCAGCAGTCTCAGATGAATATGCCCGGGAAATAGGTGCCGACGCTTTCTGTATCGACGCTTTCCGTGCACTCAAAGTGCTGGAAGCATTCGAGGCAAACTAGGCGCAGGATATGGCATCAAATCAAATATCAGGAGGTAGTTAGTAATTATGGCTGGAATTGTGGCGGTCTTAGGAAAGGACAGTGGCGAGCTGAAGCGGATGCTGGAAAAAATCAAGTACCGCGGACCGGATGAAACGTGGGTTAATAGCACCGCAGGAGTTAACCTGAGCTGTCTGGAGCTGAATGTGGGAGGAAACTGCAAGCCAGGTTCTCACCATGCGGCTGATAACGGAGTATGCGTTATTCTGGACGGTCGCATCTACAACGAGGAAAAGGGAGATATGACCGATGCCGGGGCAGTGCTTGCCATGTATAAAAAATATGGCATGCGCTTTGCCGGCAAGCTCAATGGAGATTTTGCCTGTATCATATCGGACAACGGTCAGATGATAATTGCCCGCGACTGGGCTGGAATCAAGCCGCTTTACTACGGGCACAGCGATGGCAAATTGTGCCTTGCATCCGAAGCTAAGGCGCTGGCGGGCCTCTGTGATGACGTTAAGGAATTCCCACCGGGATACCTGTACTCACGGGAACAGGGTTTTATGAAATTTGCCGCCGAATCCGTACAGACGCCCGAATTCGAGGATTTTGAGCAGGGCAAGAAGGTAGTACGCCAGACTTTGATGGAGGCTACGGAAAAACGCATGAAAGATAATGCGGTGGGGGGTGTCCTGTTGAGCGGCGGTCTGGACAGCAGCCTTATCACCTATATGGCGCATGAACTTAATCCAAACATCGAATGTTTTACTGTAAGTATGGAGGGAGGACAGGATTTGCCACTGGCAAAGGATGTTACCAAGTATCTGGGCATCAAGCACCATATTCTCATGTTTGATGAAAAGGGCATCAAGGAGATACTGCCGCAGGCTATTCATCATCAGGAAATGTATGAGGAAAGCTGTGTGCACGGCGCTATTGCCAATTTTCTGGCTGGACGTTTTGTCAGCCCGCATACCAGAGTAGTGCTTACCGGTGAAGGTGCTGATGAGTTCTTCGGCGGCTACGAAGGCCAGTTCAGCCAGGGCGGCAACCCTGAGGAAATGGCCGGCATTGTCGATAACCTCATCAACGTGGCCCACAATACCGCGCTGCAGAGGCTGGACAGGCTGAATGCCGCCAACGGCTATGAAAGCCGCACGCCTTTTCTGGACGGTCATGTCATGGATTTCAGCCTCAAGATACCGCTTCAGTACAAGATTCATGGAAAAGAGATTACAGGCAAGTGGATTGTAAGGCAGGCTTTTGAAGGCTGCCTGCCGCAGCAGGTTATCTACCAGAGCAAGCGTTTCTTTGCCCAGGGCTCCGGCGTGGCCTATATTATGCGGGCGCAGGCTGAGAAAGAGATATCTCAGGCCGAGTTGGTGGAATTCAACAGGACAGAGGGTAATCCGTATCTGTCCTCGGTTGAGGAGCTGTACTACTATAAAATCTTTAAACATACCTTCCCTAAGCCAGCGTACGACAGGCTGGTGGGCAGGTGGGACCCCTTGAGGCCGGCCTTCTTCCATGAAATCCAGAAAGCTGTATAGGGGATAGATATACCGAATCAATATCCTTTAAAATGCAGGACATGCAGGTCAAGGCCTTAACCCGGGCTAAATCTGAGATTGCCCGCGTGTTTATGTATGAAGAGCTGGCGCAGAACCACTGCCAGGCGGGCAATATCGGATTGGCGCTGGACGTCATGCTGCAGTGGCTTAAAGAGAAGACCGGGCTGTGCCATATAGATATTGAAATTGGCCTAGCTGCCCTGTTTTTCTTTGTACATCTGTGCAACGGTGGCAACAGCGGATATGGCAGCCACCTTTTTGCGCTGCTCGAAGATCTGTGATAGCTTTTCTTCCAGCGGTTTTTCCCTGCTCATAATCTGCTGCATCTCCACGATCAAATGTGTTTCCTTATCGATAAAATGCGTGCCCAGTTCGCCATTGATAAAGTTATGATTTTCCATGACAGCCTTGTGGAAAGGGATATTGGTTTTGACGCCGACAATGATATATTCGTAAAGCGCACGGCGCATTCTGGCAATGGCTTCATTGCGGTCGCGGCCCCAGGCAATCAGTTTAGAGATCATAGGATCATAGTTGGGCGGGATGGTATAGCGAGTATGCACTCCGCTGTCCACGCGGATACCGATGCCGCCCGGTGAGCGGTAGCCGCTGAGTTTACCGGGTGACGGAGCGAAATTATTAAGCGGGTCCTCGGCGTTGATGCGGCATTCAATGGCCCAGCCGTTGACACGGACATCCTCCTGGCGCGTGCTGAGTATCTGCCCCAGAGCTATACATATCTGCTCCTTGACCAGGTCAATGCCGGTGACCATCTCTGTAATGGCATGCTCCACCTGTATCCTGGTGTTCATCTCCAGGAAATAGATTTTACCATCAGTGTAGAGGAATTCCAGCGTACCTGCTCCCCTGTAGTTTATGGAGCGGGCGGCTTTTACAGCCAGACTGCCGATCTCCTCCCGCATCTCCTGGTTAAAGGCTGTGGAGGGGGCTTCTTCGATGAGTTTCTGATGCCGGCGCTGGATGGAACATTCCCTTTCACCCAGGTGAATTACGTTGCCGTGTGTATCAGCCAGTATCTGAAACTCGATATGGCGCGGATGACCAAGGTATTTTTCAATATAAACATCGGGCAGCCCAAAGGTGGTGGAGGCAATAGCACGCGAGTTCTGCAGTGCCTTCTGCAGCTCCTCCTGATTGGAGGCGATGGTCATGCCGATGCCGCCGCCTCCTCCCGACGGCTTGACGATTACGGGATAGCAGATTTCATCTGCTATACGACGGGCTTCATCGAAGGAGGAAACGCTGCTTCGGGTGCCGGGCACGACAGGCACACCGGCCTTGTGCATGGCTTCACGCGCGGCTACTTTGTTGCCCATGAGTTCGATAACCTTGCTGGAGGGGCCGATGAAGCTGATGCCCTCTTTTTCACAGGCGTAGGCAAAATTGGGGTTTTCTGACAGAAAACCATAGCCCGGATGTATGGCGTCAGCCCCGCATTCTTTGGCAATGGAAATTATTTTTCTGATATTGAGATAGCTCTGGGAGGCAGGCGCCGCCCCGATATAGTAAGCCTCGTCAGCATATTTGGCGAAGAGGGCGTCTCTATCTGCATCTGAATAGACCGCGATAGAGGTCATGTCCAGTTCTCTGCAGGCGCGCATGATGCGTATGGCGATCTCGCCGCGGTTGGCTACCAGTATCCTATTTGCCATCCGGTTCCACCACCATTAAAATATCACCGGCGTCGATGGCCTCGCTTTCATAAGAGAGAATTTCCTTGACAGTGCCGGCATGGTCCGAGCGGATCTCATTTTGCATTTTCATGGCTTCGATGACGGCGACCACATCGCCCTTATCTATTTTGCTGCCTGCTTTGACCTTGATGGATAGTATCATACCGGCCATGGGGGAAACTATAGCGCCAGCCGGTTTCTCCTTAGCCTTGACGTTCTTTTCCACTTCTATGGGCTTGCCCAGTATGGAGGAGACCTTGACATTAAAGGTTTCACCGTCAACATCAACGGCAAACTCCATGGGGAATTCGGCAGCCTGGCTTTCCGGCCCGGCTATCCTGGCGGTGGGGGGCAGGGCCGCTTCCTTGATCTCGCCGCGCAGGAATTTGACCGCGATCTGCGGATACAATGCATAGGTCATGACATCCTCTTCCTTGTGGACGATGCCCAGCTTTTTGCCGTCTTCCCTGGCCTTTTCGAGTTCAGGCTGAAGCAGGTCTGCAGGGCGGACATCGGCCGGCTTTTCTTTACCTATCACCTGTTTTCTGATCTCATCGTTGACCTTTCCAGGCGGCCGACCGTAGAGATTGAGCAGGTAGTCCTTGATCTCCTTCATGACCTGTTTATAGCGTTCTCCAGAGAGGACATTCAGCACTGCCTGCGTGCCGACAAGCTGGCTGGTGGGTGTCACCAGCGGAGGATAACCTAGGTCAGCCCGCACTTTTGGCACCTCGTCCAGTACCGCGCCAAGCTTATCCAGGGCATTTTGCTCGCGGAGCTGGGATACCAAATTGGAGAGCATACCGCCCGGTATCTGGTGCAGCAGCACATTGACATTGGGGCGGATAACCTCTGGCGAGAGCAGCGTGCGGTATTTCTCGCTTATTGAGGCAAAGAATTCGCCGATCTCGTACAGCTTCTCCAGGTCAAGGCCTGTATCATAGGGCGTATCCCTGAGTGCCGCTACCAGACTCTCCGTGGGTGGTTGGGAAGTGCCGCCGCTGAAGGCGGAAAAGGCGGTATCCAAAATATCAACACCACTCTGCGCGGCAGCATAATAGCTCAGGGGAGCCATGCCACTGGAACAGTGCGAATGCAAATCCAGGGGCAGCTTAACCTTTTTCTTGATGGCGCCGACCAGTTTGCCTGCATCTGACGGAGAAATCAGACCGGCCATATCCTTGATGCAGAGCGAGTCACATCCCAGCTTTTCCAGTTCCACCGCCATACGTGTAAAGTCATCTATGGTATGCACAGGGCTGATGGTATAGCAGATAGTGCCCTGCACATGCTTCTTATTATTTTTAACCTCACGAATGGACAGTTCCATATTGCGCAGATCGTTAAGAGCATCAAAGACGCGGAAAACATCAATGCCGTTTTTAGCGGCCAGGCGGATAAATTCTATCACTACATCATCGGCATAGTGGCGGTAGCCCACCAGGTTTTGTCCGCGTAGCAGCATCTGCAAGCGTGTGTTTTTGACCTTTTTCCTCAGCTCGCGCAGCCTGTCCCAGGGATCCTCGTTGAGGAAACGGATGGAGCTGTCGAAGGTAGCACCTCCCCAGACTTCCAGTGAGAAAAATCCCACCCTGTCCAAATCCTCGGCAATGGGCAGCATATCTGCGGTGCGCATCCTGGTAGCGATAAGTGATTGATGTGCGTCCCTGAGTGTAGTATCCGTTATCTGAATTCTCATATTATCCTCGGTAATTTATAATGTCGGCCTCGCGATGCTTTAACCGCATAAGTAGAGGCAACTCATAATTGTATTTTTTACAGGCGGGCAAGTCAAAGACGGAAAACGCAAATGGGAAGCTGTAATTTTGCCGGATAAATAATTTAAGGTAATTTTGTCTGAAGCCTGCGTGAAACTTCGTCCAGTACTTGCAGTGCGCTCTCTGCGGCGTCGATAGACAGGGATGTCAGGCTGCAGGAGGGTGTGAGCAGACTCTGAGAGAGTACCTGGCGGTAGCTGATGCCATCATAGGTGTAGGCTGAAATGGCTTCGCCCAGCCTGTCCATGAGGCTGGCTGCAGTTTCGCCGGCCAGCGGGTCTGCGTCGTTGGGCACGATGCCCCAGGCGATATTGCCGCCACGCTGCAGAAAGGCTTTGACCTCAGCCGGATAGCAGGCCAGTGAATCGGCGTAGTTGTAGGTATCGAAGCTGAGTATGTCTGTAGAACTATTCAGCAGCAGCGACCAATCGGTAGCGCCGCAGCAGTGTATGCCTTTAATGCCCCCGATTCCTGACATCACTTCCTCCAGCAGGCTGCTGACTAGCTGGTTGGAGATGGAAACAAAGGCGGAACCCAGCGAGGATAGATAAGGCTCATCCAGGAAAATAATAGTATGAGGGGAAATTCCGTGCAGGAAGTTCTCCTGCCAGGCTGCTTTAAGATGCAGGAATTTGGCCGCGGTTTCAGCCAGGAGGTCGTCATAGAGTATGCCTCGGCCTGCCTCGTCCGTAACCGCCAGCCCCCAACTGATGGGTCCGGTGATCTGTCCCTTGATCATATGGGGATACTTAAATTTGAGGCTTTCAAAAGCGTATAGCCCGGCGGCATGGTCGGCGGTGACCCCGTAATTCTCGCTTCTCTTTTCTTCATAGTCGTGATACAGTCTTTCCAGGTCCTCATCGAAATTCGATGAGCGTATCACAGCGGCTTTGCCGTTTTGCTCCTGCATGCCAGGGAATCCCTGGCTGTACTGCAGGTACATATTCTCCAGCGGTGAGCGGGCCGGAAGCTGCGGCCAGAAGGGCAGCTGTTTGAGATACTTGTAGATAAGCTCGCAGGCCTTTGCTGCATCAGTATGCGGCATACTACCGATGCCTGTAGCAACGCAGTTGAATTTATATCCCGCTGTCATGTCATCCTTCCTGCTGCAGATATTTGCCGATAATGGGCTGTAGATCTTTCTTGATATTATGCGGAATCTGACGCAGGTCTGTGGCGATAGCATTGTTCAGTGCGCTGGTACAGCTGCAGCCGCGCATTTGTGGCAGTTTGTTAATGGCCAGCTTGAGTATCTCCTTGGATGAATCCACCATTTTATTCAGGTTATCAATAATCAGTTCCACTGAGACAGACTCATGCGTTTCATGCCAGCAGTCATAATCTGTGACAATGGAGAGGTTGGCATAGCAGATTTCTGCCTCACGGGCAAGCTTGGCTTCCGGCAGCAGCGTCATCACGATGGTATCGGCGCCCCAGGAGCGGTAAAGCTCGGACTCTGCACGAGTGGAGAACTGCGGGCCTTCCATGACGATGCAGGTACCACCGTCGTGCACACGTACTCCCACCTGACGTACGCAATCATACAGGATATGATTAAGCTGCTGGCAGAAGGGATAGGCAAAAGGGATATGACACACGATGCCGTTCTGAAAAAATGTGGAAGGCCTGCCGCTGGTGCGGTCTATGACCTGGTCAGGTATAACAATATCTCCTGGCATGATCTTTTCCTTGAGGCTGCCCACGGCGCAGACGGAGATGATAAATTCCACTCCCAGTGACTTGAGGGCGAAAATATTGGCACGGGAAGGCAGCTCGGAAGGGTTGATTTTATGTCCGCGCGCATGGCGCGGCAGGAAGGCAACCCTGACCCCATTGAAAGTGCCAAGGCGGATGTTATCGCTGGGCTTACCGAAAGGAGTGGTGATTTCGACCTCTTCAATTTCGCTCATTCCTTCTATCATGTAAAAGCCTGTGCCGCCGATAATGCCTACTTTTGCCTGTGCCATATTTATTTCTCCTTGAGCAAAGAATTCAGGGCCGCCTGCAAAGGTTGCCGCGCTATGCCCTTTTCCGTGATGATGGCTGAAATATATTTGGCCGGTGTAACATCGAAAGCAGGGTTGGCAGCGGGCGCTCCGGCGGGGGCAAATTGAGTATCCAGCCAGCCAGTGATTTCCGCGGAATCACGCTCCTCGATGCTGATCTCAGAGCCGGACTGGAGTGAGAAATCTATGGTGCTGGTGGGTGCAGCCACATAAAATGGTATGCCATGCTCATGTGACAGTACGGCCAGGCTGTATGTGCCTATCTTATTAGCAGTATCCCCGTTGGCAGCGATCCTGTCTGCTCCCACAATAACGCAGTTTACCCTGCCGCTCTTCATAAAGTGGCCGGCTGCTGAATCGGCGATCAGAGTGAAGGGTATTTTTTCCTGCATCAGTTCCCAGGCGGTAAGGCGGCTTCCCTGCAGCAGGGGACGGGTTTCCGTGGCGATGACGCTGATTTTTTTACCCTGCGAACTGCTGGTGAAGATCACACCCAGCGCAGTGCCGGAGCCTGCCGTGGCCAGCGCACCGGTATTGCAGTGCGTGAGGATGGTGAAATTGTCCTTGATCAGCTCTGAGCCGAACTGCCCGATTTTTCTTGAATTTGCCTTTTCCTCGGCATGAATATTTTTAGCTACCTCAACAAGCACAGGGCGGATGCTGTCCAGATAATCCTCTGCCTCCACTATGCGCTGCATTCTCTCGATGGACTTGAACAGGTTGACGGCAGTGGGCCTGGCTGCCACAAATGCCCTGATAACCGTATTGAACTGGGCTAAAAAGGCCTCCTTTTTGTCCGCACGGATTTTAAGCGCGCCCAGGGCAATGCCGTAGGCGGTTGCCACGCCGATGGCAGGAGCGCCGCGGATTTTGAGCTCCTTGATGGCGCTGACCACGTCATGATAATCCGCCGTTTCAAAATAGACGACCTTGCCCGGCAGCCTGGTTTGATCCAGGATTTTAACGCGGTTATCCAGCCATTCAATGGGACTGATCATAGCTACTCGTGTTTTTTCTCCAGTTTTGCAGTGCCAAATCGAAGTCCTTGAGGAACTTATACCTGTCCTGGGGCGAGAAATTAATATTCAAGCCTTTTGTCCTGATGATTTCTACTGGCTCCTTGAATGACGTGGCGAAATTAATGCCGAAACCGACGCCCTTCAAGGCTCTGGCCTCTCTGATCTTGGCGAAGGGGACATTGAAGGATAGACTGGCTCCCAGAATGAACTTCAGGCTGTTGTCTGTAATGAGAAATTTACGCGGCATGATAAGCCAGAAAAGTATGGCCACGAAAGCACATGTGCCGGCCAGTGCCCAGGTCGCATCGGGATTTGTGCGTGCCATTTCGATGCCGCTGTAAGCCATAATGGCCAGAGGCAGTGCCAGAACAGCCTTGAACATGGTATCGTATTTGGCGGGGTACACGCTTAATATCTGCCTCATAACCTTATTATCTTATCATATGCGCGGCGAGCCATGAAGAAACTGTACGGCTACTAATGGATATTTTCGCCCTGAAAAATGCCGCTGTAGCCCTGGTCTATCTCGCTGCTGAGCCTGAAAAATATTAGCTGCAGGAAGCGAGCATTCCTGTAGATACGGAAGCCAAGCGGGTTATAGACCAGCATCAATGCCTGTGAGCGGCCGGAATAGCCTGCATCCCAGACGGCGTTGTGTATTCCGACACCGCAGCGCAGCAGGCTGGAGCGGGGCTGGGCCAGTGCGGTGACATATTTAGGTACATGGATGACCTCGTTGCAGGTTACCAGGTAGGGGCCGGGCAGCAGGTCCAGTCTGCCCAGTCCGTCAAAGGCCAGAGGCGAGGTGATGGAGAGGACTCTGCCTTGATTATCCAAGGTGATGGTGCCCGAGGTGTTCAGCACGGCGATTTCCCTGATGGTCAAATCCACCCCGTTTGGCTGCACCTGGTTTTGCCCATCCGGCATGTTTTCCAGCAGGGGCGGATTTCCCCGCAGCAACTCTTCAATTTCATCTCTGGTAAGGACGCCTGCTGTCTTTTCCATAGTCATATAACCTCTGATTAAGCGGTGTTACCAGTATAAAATACTGAGCTGGCGCATACAAGACTTGTTCTTGGAGAGGATGCTGGTAAAAAAATAAGAGGAGGCTACTTCGAAAAGCGCCTCCTCTCTGGTCACTATTAATCTCAGCCCAACTCTAGCGCGGTTATACATCCGCATTTGCTGTTAAATAAACAGACTCTAATATCAGTCGAGTCAGGACTGAGTGTCTGCCGCCCTGCATTCATGCAGGGCATCATTCATCAACCTGCCAGACTCCTAACACTGCTTGAAGCTTCATTTTTCACCTCCTGACCTTATTCAGATTAGGGTGCAGCTTCTAATATTATTTGTAACATTTCGGGGCCATTTTGTCAACTCTGGCGGCAATAATTGTGTATTACGCTGCTGGTGACTATTGATAGTATCTTGAGTGAATGAACAGGGAAAGTTGGCTTTACCAGATGAAGCCTATGCCTTGGCAATCCGGGCAGATATTGCTGCCACCTTCATAGCTGTCTACCTTGCCGCCGGCATGGCAGAAACTGCAGACCTGAGCGTCTCTGGGAACCAGGTTATGTCCCCTGCCTATGCATATGGGACAGGCTGCCCGTGAGGAGAGAATCCCTGAGGGGTCGGGGATGGTACCCTGACCGTGACAAAAAGGACAACGTTTTTCCATGAACATTGATGCCCTCCGTAGAGCCCGATTCAATTTGCCTGTAGCTGCTTAATATCCATTATACACCCTGTTATGCGAGGTCAATAAATTGATGCGCACAAAATATTCCGGGAGCGGGCGCAGAATTAATATTGTATTAATAATGCCCTGCTAGTATGGGATTGAAAGGAGGTGAAACCAAATATGTGGAAGAATAAAAAAATCATCATAATTTCGGTTGTGGCTGCCGTGGTGCTGCTGATCGGGGCTACGGTCGGCATTGCATTTGCAGCCAATCCACCGGTCACGGAAAGGCAGCCTGGTCAGCTTATGGCACGCGTTGCAGAGATAGTGGGCGTACCGCAGGATAAGCTGGAGGCAGCCTTCAAACAGGCAGCACAGGAAATGCGCGAACAGAGGATGAATGAGCATATGCAGAATCTGATAGATCAGGGCCAAATTACACAGCAACAGGCAGATAAATACAAAGAATGGCTCAAATCCAAGCCCGACTTTAATTTGCCGCGGCCTGAGAAGCCACTGCGTGGAGCTTTTCAGCAGGGAGGACCTCTGCCTGGACTCAATTAAACAGGCTTTAAGCTTTTACTCATCCGCATGCATTCGTAGAATAGGACAAGCCAGGAGGGGGTTAATACCCCCTCCTGTTGTTTTGCAGGAACTAAAGTGTTCAATTGAATTAATGATTGCTTAATAATAATTTAATAATTAACGTATACTATAGAGTTAAATAGCTTGAGGCTGAAACCTGATGTTGAATAGTAAGAGGGTGCTCATAGTAGAGGATGATACTAAAACGGCTGAGCTTGCAGCGCTGTATTTGAAGCGTGACGGCTACCGGGTAATCCTTGCCGGTAACGGCACTGATGCACTCAGAATAGCCAGGGAGGCCAGGCCGGATTTGATCGTGCTGGACATTATGCTGCCGGGCATGGATGGGCTGGAAGTCTGTAAAAGGGTGCGGGAGGAATCCGCCGTGCCGATTATTATGCTGACGGCCAGGACTACAGAAGAGGACAGGCTGCTGGGGCTGGAGCTGGGTGCTGACGATTATGTTACCAAGCCTTTCAGCCCACGGGAGCTGGCGGCCAGGGTCAGGGCTGTGCTCAGACGCATGCCTGAAGAGAGCTTTCTACGTGGAGGTGACGAGATCAATCAGGGTGCGCTGATATTGAATTTTGCCCGCTATGAGGCTGTATTTAATGGCAGAATTCTGGACCTGACCAACCTGGAGTTCAAGCTGCTTGGTATTATGGCCAGGGAGCCAGGCCGTGTTTTCAGCCGGGCACAGCTTATAGAGAGGACCGCGGGCTACGATTTCGAAGGTTTTGACCGCACCATCGATGTGCACATCCATAACCTGAGGAAAAAGCTTGATACTGCAGCCGGTAAGGAACAGCAATATATTAAGACAATATACGGCGCCGGCTATAAATTTGCCTCTGATGCCGCATGACACATAAACTCCAGTTCCGACTGCTTCTGGCCTTTATCCTGGTGATTTTTGTGGCTATCGGAACTGCCTCTATCTTTGCCAGCCTTACGCTGAGCAGTCACGTGGAGCAGTATGAAAACACGGTCAACCAGGAGCATTATTATAGGGCAGAACGGCTGCTACTACGCTATTTTCTGGAGAGGGGTTCATGGAGCGGAGTACAACCTGTGGTGCAATATGCCAGTTCTATTTATGATAGGCGTATTATCTTGACGGATACCGAAGGCATCGTTGTTGCTGACTCCGCAGGTGAACTTAACGGAAAGCAGTTTGAGCTCGAATGGGAGGGGATGTCCATCCCGCGTATTGGTCCATTGATCTTGGGCGCGGTTTTTATCAGCCCGGATGATAATGATCCTACATCACCAGCCAGATTGCTGCGGGCAATGAATGTATTCCTTATTTTAGGGGCAGTCCTGGCATTGATTGTGGCTACAATAGTGACAATCTTTATTTCGCGCAGATTCCTGCAGCCCGTACGGGAGCTTACGGATGTAGCGGGACACCTGGGCAAGGGGGATTTTTCTCGGCGTGTACGCGTGAGCGATACAGCAGAAATCGGCCTGCTGGCCAGCAGTTTTAATACCATGGCAGAAGGTCTGGAAAAGGCAGAAACGCTGCGGCGCAATATGGTAAGCGATGTCGCTCATGAATTAAGAACTCCTGTTTCCATTATACGCGGCCAGATTGAAGCCATCCAGGACAACCTCCTGCAGCCGGATACGGATACGCTGAACTCGATACATGATGAAACCATGCTGCTGACCCGCTTAATAAATGATTTACAGGAGCTTTCTCTGGTGGAGGCAGGCAGGCTTACACTAGACCTGCAGCCTGCTGATGCGGCAGAACTCGTAGGCCAGGTTGTTGATTCAATGCAGGCAAAG
>CAZTHJ010000004.1:0-20035 GCA_964613565.1 uncultured Dehalococcoidales bacterium
CATCCTTTCCGCTGCCTCGCGTATCTGCCTGTTGGGCGAATTGAGCTCAGGAATATAGCGCCGGCGGCCCATGACCGTCTGTACATAGCCCAGCTCGCGCGCCAGCCTTTTTGTGTTCTCGATGTATTCGAGCACCCCCGGGTACTTCTGGAAATAGGCCTTGATAAATCCGGCGGCCTCCTCGCGGTTGAAGCTGGTGGCCTGTTCCAGCCCATAATCGCTCATGCCATAGATGACGCCGAAATTGACTGTCTTGGCCACACGGCGCATCTCGGGGGTGACCTCCTCCTGTGCCACGTTAAAGACCCTGGCAGCGGTGGCACGGTGTACGTCTTCATCGCGCAGGAAGGTGGCGACAAGCTCCGCGTCTGTGGAGATATGTGCCAGCGCCCGCAGGTCTATCTGTGAATAATCAGCAGACATAAGTTGCCAGCCTTCCCTGGCAATAATGGCATGGCGTATTTTCTCCCCCAGTTCCGTGCGTATGGGCAGATTCTGTAGGTTGGGCTCGCTGGAGGACAGCCTGCCTGTGGTGGTGCCGGTCTGGTTGAAGCTGGTATGCAGCCTGCCCGTGTGCGGGTTGAGCAGGGACAGGAAGGCATCCGTGTAGGTTGACTTTAGCTTGGCCAGCTGCCTGTACTGCAGAATAAGAGGGATCATGGGATGATTATTCTTGAGGCTTTCCAGCACGGAGGCGTCGGTGGAATAGCCGCTCTTGGTTTTTTTGGGTTTGGGCAGGTTCATCTCTGCAAAGAGCACCTGCGAAAGCTGCTGCGATGAGTTGATGTTGAACTTGTGCCCCAGGCTGTTATAGATTTCCTTTTCCAGCCTGAGCATGTCCTCTCCTAGTTCACGTGACATGTTCTGCAGTAGGCGGCTATCGATGGCTACCCCTGTGCGTTCCATGTCCACCAGCACTGGCACCAGCGGCATCTCGATTTCCTTAAACAGCTTCCACAGTCCCTGTTTTTGCAGTTCCTCCTGGAAAAAGCATTTAAGCCTGAAGGTCATATCGGCATCAGCACAGGCATAGGCGGCGCTGGTCTCGATGTCCACATCGGCCATGGATTTCTGTTTGGCTCCCCTGCCGATGAGGTTGGTGATGGGCGGCATCTCGATGCCCAGCCGGTTGAAGGCCAGCGGTTTGAGGCCCAGCGATTTCTCACCCAGGAGATAGGCCCCCAGCATGGTGTCGAAGCCCAGGTTTTGCACATTGATGCCGTGCTGTGCCAGGATGGTGATATCGAATTTGCCGTTGTGGGCGATCTTGGCAATGAGGGGGTTCTCCAGGTGCGGCCCCAGTTTTTCCTCAACCTGAGGCAGGGTGAGCTGGGTCATGGAGCTCAGTCCGCGATGCCCCACGGGTATGCAGAAGGCCTGGCCTGGCTTGAAGGAAAGCGAAAAATCAACAATTTCCGCCGTCATCTCGTCCAGGCCGGTGGTCTCAAGGTCGATGCAAAATTCAGCGCAATTGCCCAGCGCTGAGGACAGCTTTTCCAGCGCTTCGCCCGTGCTGATAATGATATAGTCCCCCTGAGGTGGGGTAATAGCCGGGGCAGATGTGGAACTGGACTCAAACTCCTGCGGCAGGCTGTTGAGCAGGGAGACAAACTCCAGCTCGCGGAAGAGCTCAACCATCTCCTGCCTGTCATAGGCGCTGACCCTGCAGTCCTCCAGGTTGAAGGCTATGGGCGTATCCCGGATGATGGTGACCAGCTCCCTGTTTCTGCCCACAGTTTCCTTGTTTTCCCGCAGCAGATCCCGTAATTTCTCAGGCATTACCTCGTGCAGTTTCCTGTAGATTTGATCTATGCTGCCGAACTGCTGCAGCAGCTTGACCGCAGTTTTATCACCGATGCCCCTAACGCCCGGGATATTGTCCGAGTTGTCGCCGACCAGGGATTTATAATCAATGAGCTGTTCCGCTTTCAATCCGTATTTCTGCAGTACCCCTTCCTCGTCGTAAAGCACCGTATCCGAAAAGCCTCGCCTGGGGGAAAGCACCGTGATATCCTCATCCACGAGCTGTAGCATGTCGTTATCGCCGGTGACGATAATGGAGGTAACTCCCTGCAAGCTGGCCTTTTCACTGAGCGTGGCCAGGACGTCGTCAGCCTCGTAGCCGTCAATCTCAAATGTGGGCAGGTGCAGTGCCCGTGCCAACTGGCGGGCGCGCTGGATCTGACCCACCAGCTCAGGCGGTGTAGTTGGCCTCTGCTGCTTATACTGGGGGAATTTCTCATGCCTGAAGGTGGGCGCTGGCCTGTCGAAGGAAATGGCCCAGTAGGCAGGCCTGATGTCCTTGATCACCTTGAGCAGCGTCTGTGCAAAGCCCTTGACGCCGTTGATCATCTCTCCCGTTGCATGAACGGTCAGAGGGGGCAGTGCATGAAAAGCCCTGTGTATCAGAGCATTGCCGTCAAAAAGCAGAAAAACCGGTTTATTTGGCATAGGTCACTTTTCACATTATGGCACGGCTGTCGCAGTGCTACTTGCGCTGTAAAGTTCTAATTGGTTGCCCGTCATGAAGTTCATCGCCTAAACCCAAACTGCACCGCAAACAGCGCAGATAGCTTAAAACAGACTGGGGCTTCCCTATTATAGCTTATATTGACCATTATGATATACTGAAAACCTCTGTAAAGGAGGGGATTTGCAAGCGAAAAGTTTGATCTCGGTGGCAGATTTAACGCCAGCCGAAATGGACTCCATCATTAAATATGCGGCGGGGACTAAAAAAAGCCTCCAGCCGCAGGTGCTGGCGGGGAAAAACTTGGCGCTGATCTTTGAGAAGCCGTCATTGAGGACCAGGGTCAGCTTTGAAGTTGCCATCAACCAGCTGGGCGGCAGTCCGCTCTACCTTTCCCCGGATGAGGTCGGCCTGGGCAAGAGGGAGCCCGTTGAGGATGTCGCTACCGTACTGGGCAGGTATGTGGACTGCATTATTGCGCGTACCTTTGCACATGCTTCGCTGGAAGGGCTGGCGCGCTACAGCGGCGTGCCTGTAATCAATGCGCTTTCCGATTTTGAGCATCCATGCCAGGCGCTGGCGGATATGCTGACCATCTATGAAAAGAAGGGCAGGCTGAAGGGCCTTTGCCTGGCATATGTGGGTGATGGCAATAACGTGGCGCACAGCCTTCTGCTGGCAGGGGCCAATGCGGGCATGCATGTCCGGCTGGCTTCGCCCGCGGGCTATGAGGTTAGCTCTCAGATAATGCAGAAGGCAAAAGAGATTGCCGCAGTCAGCGGCAGCCACATCAGCACCACCGCGGAGCCGCAGGAAGGAGTGCAGGACTGCGACGTGATCTATACCGATGTCTGGGTGAGCATGGGGCAGGAAGGGGAGGCAGAAGGGAGGAGGTCGATTTTCCGCAAATACCAGGTGGACAAGGATCTGCTTGCCAGGGCTAAAAGCGATGTTATCTTCATGCATCCGCTGCCGGCGCATCATGGAGAAGAGGTCGCCCCTGGGGTTTTGCGCCTTCCCGCCTCGGTGGTCTTCGACCAGGCTGAAAACCGACTCTATGCTCAAAGGGCACTCTTCGTCGAGATGTTCCGCGCTGCCCGGGGCTAGAGCCTCTGGAATTGAGAAATAATTCACACCCTAATTTTTCATGTTTTATTTTGAAAAGGCACGATAATGAAACCGATTATAGCGATTGTAGGCAGAACCAATGTCGGCAAGTCCACCCTGTTTAACAGGCTGACAGGACGGCAGGTGGCTATTATTGAGGACCTGCCCGGTACAACGCGTGACCGCATCTTTGCCGATGCCCTCCTGCTGGATCAGGAGGTAACGCTGGTGGATACGGGCGGCCTGGGACTGCTCGGCGATAGCGGTATCGAGTCCAAGGTCAAGCGCCAGGTGGGCACTGCCATTGAGGAGGCAGATGTCATTGTTTTTATGCTAGATGCCAGGGACGGGCTGATAGGCCCCGACCATGAGATAGCTGACATGCTGCGCAAAAGCGATAAGCCGCTGCTGCTGGTGGCCAATAAAGTTGATAATCCGAAACTGGAAAACGCACTGGCGGATTTCTTCCAGCTGGGACTAGGAACGCCGCTGCCCATCAGTGCGCATCATAACCGCGGCATCGGTTCCCTGGTTGATGCGCTGCTGCCGCTGCTGCCCCCGGCGGCCGCTGAAGAAGAGAGCGAAGATGTGCCCAGGATTGCCATTGCCGGACGACCCAATGTGGGCAAGTCCATGCTGCTGAATACGCTGGTGGGAGATGAACGCGTGATTGTAGATGCCACCCCAGGCACCACCAGGGACGCAGTGGATACGGCATTTCAGTATAAGGAGCAGAAGCTTGTGCTGATAGATACGGCGGGCATACGCAAGCGCGGCAAATCAGGCATAGGCATAGATTATTACAGCCTGATACGCTCCCTGAGGGCGATTAACCGCTGCGATATTGCGCTGCTGGTGGTGGATGCTGCCGAACTGGTCACGGCGCAGGATATGCATATTGCGGGCTATATCAAGGATGCACACAAAGGCATGCTGCTGGTGGTGAATAAATGTGATTTAATCTCGAAGGAGAGAGAGTTGGAACTGAGTGGATATATAGCGCAGCGGCTTAAGTCCATGCCACATGTTCCTGTGCTGTACATTTCAGCATTGCAGGGCAGGGGCGTGGGCAAGCTGCTGCCGGCAGCCCTGGAAATCTGGCAGGAAAGGCATAAGCAGCTGCCCAATACGGTAGTTGACAGGCTGATCAAAGGTGCCGTGGAGGCCAATGCGCCTCCGCACAAGGGCCTGCGGCGGCTGCAGGTCATCCGTGCCTACCAGGACGGCGTCAACCCGCCCGGGTTTACCTTTCTGGTAAATGACCCCGAACTGCTGCACTTCTCTTATCAGCGCTACCTGGAAAACAAGCTGCGCCAGACATTCGGCTTTCACGGTACTGCGCTGCGTTTTACCTTCAAAAAGGCACCCAGGCGCGGTCCGAGGCGAAGCGGAGAAGATTAGAGTTGATAATACTTAAATTTGTCATGGTGGTGCTGGTGGCTTATCTGCTGGGGGCCATACCCTTCGGCAAAATGGTATCCAGGTTTTTTGCCAATGTGGACATCACCCAGCATGGCAGCGGCAATATCGGCGGTACCAATGTCATGCGCACGCTGGGTCTGGGCCCGGCGGCGATGGTGATCATCGGCGACCTGGGCAAGGCCTTTTTGTCAGTAATGCTGGCGCGGGCAACGCTGGGCGTGGGCTGGCATTACTATGCAGGATTTCCCCCGCACTGGGATTACCTGCCGGTACTGGCCGAGGTAGCTGCCGCGCTGGCATGCATGCTGGGGCATAACTGGTCGGTTTATATCAGGTTCAAGGGGGGAAAGGGTGTGGCGGCCTATTTCGGCGGCTGGATAGCCATGTTCCTGCTCATAGCGGGCATCGGCGCCCTCATCCTGATACCTACCGTGGTCGTCACCAGGCATATGTCCAAGGGCTCCATACTGGCAGCGCTGGGTACCATGTGTGCACTCATGGTGCTGACGGTGTTTTTTGGCGTTTCCCCCATATATTTGATCTATAGCGTGATTGCGGCTGTCATTATCGTTTTTCAGCACAGAAAAAACATAGACAGACTGCAACGCGGCACTGAACTTAAACTTGATAATGGTGTCCTGCGCGGAGTACAGTCTGGGGATAATGCAAAGGAGGGCCAATAGTCTATATGCACAGGGTTTGTATTGTTGGCGCTACGACCTGGGGCAATACCGTGGGCGCTTTGCTGGCAAAGAAAAAGATGGATATCAGGGTCTGGGCTAAGACCGAGACCAGGGCGCGCGAGCTCAACGAGATTCAGAAGAAGCTGCTTAAAGACGATCCATTTGCCAGCGGCCTGACGTTCACCTCGCGGCAGGAAGAGGCGGTTGCAGAAGCCGAAATGATCGTCTTTGCCGTTCCTGCCCAGACAGTGCGCCAGACCGCCAGACAGTTTGCTCAGTATGTTAAGAGCGACGTGTATTTGATCAGTCTGGCCAAAGGACTGGAAGCCAGCAGTGGCAAAAGGATGACGGAGGTGCTGGGTGAGGAATTACCGCAGGTATCTCCTCAGGGGATACTTGTGCTCTCCGGCCCTAACCTTTCCCAGGAGATCAGCCGCGGCCTGCCGGCTTCCTCCATACTGGCCGCAGTGGAGGAAGGAGTGGCGCGCAGGGTTCAGGGAGTATTCGATGCGCCCGATTTCGCAGTATTTTTGAGCGATGATGTGGTGGGTGTGGAGATCTGCGGCTCGCTGAAAAACGTGATTGCGCTGGGTGCGGGCATGGTGGATGGCCTGGTACTGGGCAATAATGCCAAATCCACCCTGATCACGCTGGGCTGGAATGAGGCTGTGCAGATCGGCACCTTGCTGGGCGCTAAGGAGTCCACCTTCTACGGTCTGGCTGGGCTGGGTGACCTCATCACCACCAGCGCCGGCTCTCTCAGCCGCAACCATTATGTGGGACGTGAGGTGGCCACGGGGCGCCCGTTGGCAGAGGTCAAGGCCTCCATGTCCAATATAGCGGAAGGCGTGGATACCACCATGGCCTTGCACAGGCTCAACCACCGCTTAAAGCTGGAACTGCCGGTGATAGAGCTGGTCTACAAAATACTCTTCCTGTCATTCCCCGCCGCTGAGATGGCCAGACGTCTTAAGTACGGCTTCAGAAGATAAGCCTGAGCAGGTTGTCGGGTAAGCTGCAATCCCGCAAGTAGATCACAGGCATGGTATCCCCTGTCAAGTAATAGAGTTCAGTTATTCTCCGGAAGCACCCTGGCCAACTCCTCGAAAAGCTGACGCTGTTTCTGGTTGAGGTGACGGGGTGTCTCTAATCGTACCTTCACGATCTGATTGCCCTTGCCGTGGCCCCTGAGGTGCTGCACGCCCTTGCCCTTAAGCTCGAAAGTATCATTATGCTGCGTACCGGAGGGAATTTTTAGTTCCGTTTTGCCGTATAGTGTGGGCACTTCCAACCGGCAGCCCAGGGTTGCCTGGGCAAAATTAAGCCGCAACTCGCAGTGGATATGATCTCCCTCCCTGATAAAAAACTCGTGCGGGCTGATATTGAAGGACAGATTGATGTCTCCCTCGCCTCCTCCATACATGCCGGCCTCTCCCTGCCCCTGGAGATTCAGTGGATGTTCCTCGTCTATGCCCGCGGGTATATTCATGCGCAGCTTTCTTTTTGCCTTGTATCTGCCGCTGCCTTTGCAGCGTGCGCAGGGTGAGGTGATAACCTGTCCCCTGCCGTTGCAGCGGGAGCAGACATTGATCTGGGTGAACCTGCCGAATATGCTCTTCATGCTGCTACGCACTTCCCCCTGCCCGTTACATTCGGGGCAGGTGGCTGGCCGGGTGCCGGGCTGATTGCCCGTGCCCTGGCAGTCGGCACAATTTTCCGTGCGCTGAATCTCAAATTCCTTTTCCGTGCCGAAGGCTGCTTCCTCAAAGGTCAGGTTGAGGCTGAAATTGATATCGGCTCCGCGCCGCGGGGCATGCCTTCTCTGCGACTGCGAGGCAAACCCGCCAAAAAAGGAATCGAAGATCTCGCCCAGCCCGCCCAGGTCGAAATCGTTGAAGCCGAAAGGCCAGTCGTTGGGCGTGCCGCTGTAGGCGCTGCCCAGCCTGTCAAAGGCGGCGCGTTTTTGTGTATTGGAGAGAACCTCATAGGCCTGGTTCAGCTCCTTGAACTGAGCCTCGGCCTGGCTGTCCCCGTTATTGTGGTCGGGATGATACTCAAAGGCCAGTTTGCGGAAAGCCTTCTTGATCTGCTCCTGGCTGGCATCCCGCGGCACCCCCAGCACGTCGTAATAGTCCCTTTTTTGCGGCATAAAAAATAAACCTCGAAATTTTAGTATATATAATTACGCCCTGGCGGGACAAGTTTGCAACGCAGCCCCCTGCATAAACTGGACAGCAGCCGATTTGAGCAAAATTCTCTCCTTATTGTAAGATTAGGGGGATGCAGGATAAACTCAAAGCCATTTTTGCCGGAAGGCAAAAAAAATCTGTTGCCAATTCATCCCGCATGCCTTCGGCAGTGCTGGTGCCCCTTTTATGCAAGGATGAGGAAGTTCATATTTTGTTAACCAAGCGCAGCCAGAAGGTGATGCATCACAAGGGCGAGATCTCCTTTCCCGGCGGCGCCTATGGGGAGCCGGACAGGGACCTCAGGGAAACAGCTATGCGCGAAAGCTGGGAGGAGATCGGGCTTAAACCCCGGGATGTAGAGATTATCGGAGACCTGGACGAAACGGAAACATGGACCTCCAACTATGTCATCAAACCCTTTGTCGGACTGATTCCCTATCCCTATGATTTCACGCCTAACCCGCGTGAAATAGCACAAATCCTCATCGTGCCGCTGTCCGATTTATTAAAGAGGAAAGGGGATGATGGGGAAGAATATTATCTGGAGGATGTTTACTCCTACAATTACCGGGGCAATGTTATCTGGGGGGCGACTGCTACCATTCTGCGGCAGCTGCTGTTTCTACTGGAGTCCTGCTGTAGAGCTCAGCAAAATAAATGTTAGTTTTCAGTTTTTTGTGCCTCTTTGAGGCTTTTTTCTACCTTCTTTGATTTTACTTTGATGGCCTTGGGCTTGGCGCTTTCCGCCTTGGGTATGGAAAGCTTGAGGAAGCCATTCTCCATCTCTGCCTCTGCCCTGTCTGCCTTCAATCCGCCCGGCAGCGCCAGGCTGTCATCAAACAGCCTGTCAATAGCCTGCCTTAAGTTAGTCATTCCTCCAAAGGATTTCCATCTGATTAGTCCGTTCATCTTTTCTCCTTTTATCCGTATTCCTGAGCCCCACAGTCAGGATATGTAATATTGATAGTAATATATCATAATAAATAAAACAAACAATATTAATAAGTATTATTAAGAAATATAGATGACGTTTGACAATTAATTAAAGTAAACATACAATTAGCTTAAATCGTTGAAGCAGGTGTAACAATGGCAGGAAAAGACTATTACGGGTTGCTCGGCATTGCGCGTAATGCAACTGATAAGGATATTAAAAAGGCTTACCGCCAGATGGCGCGTAAGTATCACCCGGATGTTAATCCGGGCAACAAGGCAGCCGAGACCAGATTCAAGGAGATCAATGAGGCCTACGAGGTTTTATCCGATGCCGGGAAACGCAAAAAATATGATAAATACGGCGACCAGTGGCAGCATGCCGACCAGTTTGAGCGGGCAGAAGCCTATCAGGGTGGGGGGCGGAGGCAGCCGGGTGGTGGGGCGCGTACTACCTTTGAATATGAGGATATGGGCGACCTGGGCAATATCTTTGATACTCTTTTCCGCGGCTTTAACGCCGGAGGCCGTACTGCTGGCCCAACTTACAGCAAACCGAGGAGCGCGGAGAATGCCATCGAGGTCTCGCTGGAGGAAGCCTACAGCGGTGTTACACGCATGTTTCAGCTTCAGTCAGAGGAGATCTGTACTACCTGTGGTGGCAGCGGCAGGAGCGGCGGCAGGGGCAGTGTCTGTCCCGCCTGCTCCGGTGCCGGCAGCAAAGCCCGTGTCAAGCGCATCGAGGTCAAAATACCGCCCGGCGTAACCGACGGCTCCAAAATACGCCTGGCAGGTGAAGGCCCCATGGGACAAGGAGGAGTAAAGGGTGATCTTTATCTGGTGGTAAAGATGCTGCCGAACAAAACTTTTGAAAGAAAAGGTGATGACATGTATGCGGAAGTCCCCGTGCCTTTACTGATGGCTTTGCTGGGGGGTGAGGTGGAGCTGCCGCTGTTAAAGGGCAGGCTGGCCCTCAAAATACCGCCTGAAACGCAGAACGGCAATGTGTTCAGGCTGGGGGGCAAAGGCCTGCCACATCTAGGCGGTAAGTCCTTTGGGGATCTCTATGCCAGGGTTAAGGTGGTATTACCGGCGAGGCTCTCCTCCAGGGAAAAACAGCTACTTGAGGAATTAAGGGCTATCAGGCCTGTCTAACCTGATGTCAAGGAAGGTATGCCATGAGTGAAAAGAAAATGCAACAAAAAAACAAAGAGCCGAGATATGTAATCAGTGTGGCTTCGCGCATCGTGGGCATTGAAACACATACGCTGCGTTATTATGAACGCATTGGCCTGCTGCAGCCGTTCCGCTCCGAGGGCAAGGTGCGCTACTATTCCGAGAGCGATATAGAGCATCTGCAGTATATCAAGAAGCTGGTCAACGAGCTGGGGGTGAACCCCGCCGGCGTGGAGGTGGTGTTTAAGATGGCCCGGCTCATGAATGAGATGCAGAGCCGCATCCAGAAACTCACCGATGAACTGGAACAGGCCAGGGGGGAAAAGGGCGAGGTCAAAAAGGCGGCCAGGAAGGATAGCTGATTAGGAGTAAAGGTGGAAGGAATTAACCCGAAAAATATATTTGTCAGGCCGGATTAATGTCGGCACAGCATGAGTCCACGGATGAGTTCGGCAGGGCAGCGTTAAGGAGATTTAGATGAGACCGGAAAGATTTACAGAACAGGCAAGAGAGATTATCGCCTCTTCGCAGGAGATTGCGCTGAGCTACAGGCACAGCCAGTGGGATGTGGAGCACCTCTTCATGGCGCTGCTGCGCCAGGATGGGGGCATTGCCACACAGGTCTTCCAGAAGCTGGGTGTGAGCGTAGAACCGCTGAAAAGCCGTCTCAACACGGTACTGCAGAATGCCCCGCGTGCCACGGGCCAGGGTGTGCAGATTTATCCCACGCCGCGCATCGTTGCTGTGCTGGAGAGCGCGGACAGCGAGGCCAGGCAGATGAAGGACCAGTTTATCTCAGTAGAGCATCTGCTGCTGGCGGTGACCAGTATACCTAACGGGGATACGGCCGTGATCATGAAGGAATTCGGCGTCACCAAGGAAGGCATCTACCAGGCGGTCAAGGATATCCGTGGCGGCCATCGCGTAGACGATCCCCGTGCCGAGAGCAAGTATCGCTCACTGGAAAAGTACGGCCGCGACCTTACGTTGCTGGCCAAGGAGGGCAAGCTTGACCCCGTCATCGGGCGCGAAGATGAGATCAAGCGTGTCATGCAGATACTCATCCGCAGGACGAAGAATAACCCTGTGGTGATCGGCGAGGCCGGTGTGGGCAAGACGGCTATCGCCGAGGGGCTGGCGCAGAAAATCGCCGCCGGAGATGTGCCCACATCGCTGAAAAATAAGAAAGTGGTAGCACTGGACATGGCAGCGCTGGTAGCGGGCAGTAAGTTCCGCGGTGAGTTCGAGGAAAGGCTCAAGTCGGTCATGGACGAGGTGCGTCAGTCCAGTGGTGAGGTGGTACTTTTTATCGATGAAATGCATACCATTGTCGGTGCCGGCGCAGCCGAGGGGGCCATTGATGCCAGCAATATACTCAAGCCGGCACTGGCCAGGGGTGAACTGCACTGTATCGGCGCTACTACGCTGGATGAGTACCGCCAGCATATCGAAAAGGACAAGGCGCTGGAAAGACGCCTGCAGCCGGTATTCCTGGATGAGCCCAGCGTTGAGACCACCATCGAGATGCTCAAGGCGCTGCGGCCCAGGTACGAGGCGCATCACAAGATTAAAATCGACGATTCAGCGCTGACGGCGGCCGCCCAGCTCAGCAAGCGCTATATCATGGACCGCTTCCTGCCGGACAAGGCCATCGACCTCATCGATGAGGCGGCCAGCAAGATACACATCGATATGGAGAGCAAGCCGCCGGAGGTCAAGGCCTTGGACGAGCAGGTACAGCATTTGCAGCAGGAGGAGGAATCGGCCGCACAACAGGAGGATTTTGCCAAAGCCGCCGAGATTAAGTCTGAGCGGCTCAAGATAGAGGAAGAGCGCAATCGGAAGGAGGCGGAATGGCGCAGGGAACTCAGGATTGACAGGCCGGTTGACGAGGATACCATCGCCGAGCTGATCGCCAAGTGGACGGGCATACCCGTGGCGCGCATGCTGGAAAGTGAGGCCGAGAAGCTTGTCCATATGGAGGACAGGATACATGACAGGATTATCGACCAGGAGGAGGCTGTAAAAGCAGTTGCCGAGGCTGTGCGCAGGGGCCGTGCCGGGCTCAAGGACCCCAAACGCCCCATCGGCAGCTTTATCTTTCTCGGCCCCACCGGCGTGGGCAAGACGGAGCTGGCCAGGGCGCTGGCGCAGTTCCTCTTCGACGATGAAGATGCCATGATCCGCATCGACATGTCCGAATACGGCGAGAAGCATACAGTTTCGCGTTTGATCGGCGCTCCTCCGGGGTATATCGGCTATGAGGAGGCCGGCCATCTCACCGAGGCTGTCAGGCGCAGGCCTTTCAGGGTTTTGCTCTTCGATGAGATCGAGAAAGCACACCCGGATGTCTTCAATATATTACTGCAGGTACTGGAGGATGGAAGGCTCACCGACGGGCACGGCAGGACGGTGGATTTCAGGAATACCGTCATCATCATGACGAGCAACCTGGGCACAGAGGAATTCCGCAGGCAGGGCATAGGTTTCTCCAGGCAGGACCAGGGCGAAATACAGAAGCTCAAAGGGGCAGTGGAGGTGGCTCTCAAGCGTGCCTTCCGTCCCGAATTCCTAAACAGGATCGATGACATTATCATTTTCAAGCCTTTAAACGAGGATGATCTGAAGAAGATCGTAGATCTGCTCATTACCGAGGTGCAGAAGAGGCTGGACGAGCGCAATATCAGGCTGGAGCTGAATAGGGAAGCCAGAGCCTACATACTCAAGGAAGGCTATGATCCTGTCTTCGGCGCCAGGCCCCTGCGCAGGGCCATCCAGCGTTACGTGGAAAACCCGCTCTCCAACCAGATACTGAGCGGTAAGTTTAAAAACGGCGATACGGTTAAGGTTGGCATGGGAAGCGAAGGCTTGACTTTCGCGGCTGATGATGTTAAAAATGCTGCCCAGACACAAAATCCGCATAAAAGGTCAAAGTCGAAGACCCAACCTTAGACCAAAAGAGATTGCTGAAAAAGAGGTGCAGGAACCTTCCTGCCGAGGGTTTGGGGGTGTCCCCTAGCTTCGCATCCCCCCAATACTGGGGGACAAAGGGGGTTGAACCTGAGTTTTTCAGTATTCTCCAAAAGGAGCATAAAACGCACGGAGAGAAGACCGATCCCCTGAGTGCATCAGAGCAGAAGCAGGTGAGGTTCAGGTGGCGTGATATTGGCATCGGCGCCCTGGCGCTATTGGTGATGATAGGACTTGTCGTCCTGGTATCACTGAATATTGTCAATGAAGGCACAATTCGCTGGCTGCGCCAGCTTGGATATGCAGGCCTGTTTATCATGGGACTGCTCACGGGCTCCGTGGCCTTTATTCCCATTCCCGGACTGGTCCTTGTCTTTGCCATGGGCAGTGTCTTATTCCCGCCTTTTATCGGCCTTGTTTCCGGATTGGGTGAAGCCCTGGGCAGTCTGCCTGTATATCTGTTCGGCTACGGCGGCAATGTGGCCTTGCAGAAGATCCCCCCCAGGTACACGAATAAGTTTGAACACTGGCTGGAGAAACGCGGCTCGCTGGCGGTGATTCTCATGTCAATCATACCCAATCCGTTTTTCCTGCCCTTTACAGCCATAGCTGGCATGATGCGCTACGGTCTGGTAAAATTCTTTCTATTGTGCTTTGTGGGCAAAACAGTGAAGAATACGCTGGTTGCCTACCTGGGATTTCTCGGGCTCGGCGCAGTATTACGCATGTTAGGAGTACCAATCTAGATGAACAGAACACAACCATACAAGCATAAAAGCTGGACCGTGGCATTTTTGCTCTCCCTCTTCCTCGGCTATCTGGGAGCAGACAGGTTTTATATCGGCAGGTACACCTCCGCTGTATTGAAGCTGCTGACCCTGGGGTGTTTTGGCATCTGGTGGCTCAGCGATGTGATTTTGATAGCAGCAGACTGGCGTAGGGACGCCAATGGGCAGCCGCTTAAGCATTAGGGGCTATTTCCAGCGGCACAGCAAAAAGAAAATACCGGCGCCGAGGACGATTACCCCGATAACTATGCCTGCAATCACGTCTCCTGACATTTTCTAATTCCGATTCAGCCTGTCGGCCATTAATATATATATATATTGATAATATATCTAGTGCTGTTTGTCAATATCCAGCTCCACAATAGCGATATCCTCTGAATACATCAAGGCCTGCCTGTGGGCGGCAGCCAGCCCCGCCCCGATCAGCCAGGGAAAAGGCGAGACCAGGTAATGATATGATGTGCTGCCCGCAATGGCGTATGCCGAGGGCGTGTCCTCTATAATGCCCAGCAGCAGCATGCCGGCCGTGGCCAGCACCAGTCCCAGAGTCAGTCCCGACCAGAACGGCATATAGCCCGACCTGAATACCTGTATCACGGCTCTTATCCCCAGTATGAAGGCCAGCAGTGCGGCGATAGCTCCCAGAATACCCGTATGCACATAGTATTCCAGGTAGGCATTGTGCGGGTGCGCTGCCCAGGCTGCCAGCTTTCCTCCATGAAATACATATGCCCAGCAGCCGAAGCCAATCCCGGAAACGGGATTGGCTTTGATCATCTCGATGGTGGGCAGCCACAGGCTCTCGATCCTGCCGTCGAAGCTGATACCGAGTATAAGCCGGCTCAGGCTTTCGATATCCAGCCAGACCACCAGCGCCGTGAAGACGGCAAAGACGACGGCGAAGACTATCTGCAGCCTCCTGTTTTGCCACATGATGAGCATGCCCAGCAGCACCAGGCCGCAGAAGAATAATGCGGAGCTGATGCCGTTATGATGCGGTACAACGCCAGCAGGCAGGTCAATACCGCCCAGCACGGTGCTCCATTCTACGAACTGAGGCCAGATGGAATAGCCTATTACAATGGTGGCCGCGGGCAGTATGATTAGCCCTGCAATGCTCCAGTACATGGCTGCCCTGCTGAAAGGGTAATTGGCGATGAAATAGTAAAGCAGCAGCATGAGGAAGACGCTGACAAAGCCCATCAGGCTGATTTGTGGTGCTGGGGAGATAATCAGGCCGTTGATCACGGTAACCAGGTAAATCAGTATAGGCAGATCAAAAATTGTCCTGTTGCTGAGGCTGCCTGTCCTGAGATAGTTGAGCACCAGGGGAGCACATGCCAGAATCAGCGCCGGCCAGATATAAGCCTGTATCCCCAGCGCCAGGCAGGTATAGACATAGGCTATGGCACAGAATGCCCACAGGGGGGAGGAGAGCAGAAGTATATCCAGTGTTTTACGCAATGCCGGGGACAGCCTGTTGCTCATATATGAGGGGATATGTTACAGGCTGTGCAGACACATGTCAATGAGAAATTTTCTCATATTGCCTACAGTCCTGCCATGTCCACGATCTCGGGCACCCTGTGCTCCATGCCAATGGCCATGATATGGGTTCCCTGGCATATGGGCCGCATCTCTTTGATGAGCTCAGCCGCTATCTCCAGCCCCTTTTTGACCTTGTCCTCGGCCTTTTCCATCTGGCTGATGATGGAATCCGGGACATTGATGCCGGCCACGTTTTTATTCATAAATTTGGCCATACCAGCAGACTTGAGTACCACGATGCCGACCATGATGGGGACGCCGAACTGGCCGGCCTCCTTCATGAACCTGGCAAATTTCTCAGGCTCATACACTGCCTGGGTCTGGATGAATTCGGCGCCGGCCTTGATCTTCTTCTCCAGCTTGATCATCTGCGGGCCGATGGGGTCGGCCCCAGGCGTGACGCAGGCACCGAGGAAAAATTTGGGCGTGCCCTTGAGCTCCTTGCCGGCCAGGTCCTTGCCCTCTTCCATCTGCCTGGCGGCATATAGCAGTGAAACGGAGTCCAGGTCAAAGACGGGTTTGGCATGGGGATGGTCGCCCAGGGTGACATCGTCGCCGGTGAGTGCCAGCACATTTTCTATGCCCAGCACGGCGGCGCTGAGGAGTTCCGACTGTAGAGAGATACGGTTGCGGTCGCGGCAGGTCATCTGCAGGATCGGCTGTACGCCCTTTTCCTTGAGCAGGATACAGGCGGCCAGGGAGCCCACCCGCATCACGGCGCTCTGCTGGTCCGTGCAGTTTACCGCATCCACCTTGCCTTTAAGCACATCCGCACTGTGCAGGAATTCGCCCACATCCGTGCCTTTGCCCGGCCCTGCTTCGGCAGTGACGACGAATTTGCCGCTTTTAAAAGCATCGCGTAATTTCATTTGATCGTTTCCTCCTCAAGGTATGTCTATACTTTGGCTCCCGCTTTAGCCTGGGCATCTTCCTGCAGGTCTATGTTGTACATAATGGTAGTCCTGATAGACTTGGGCGGCTGCATTTTCTGGTAGTTCTTCACCGGGGCCATCTCCTTGAGCCGCTCCAGCCGCCCCAGCTTTTCCAGCCTTTCATAGATCAGTTGCCAGCCGCAGGGCCTCACATCCGGCTCCACCTCGCACCTGCCGTTCTTTGAGCCGCCACACTGGCCGTTGATCAGTCCTTTGCTGCAGGCGGTGAGGGGGCAGATGCCTCCCGTATAGTCCAGCACGCATTCGCCGCATTCCCTGCAGCGCTCGCTGCCGCGCCATTCTCCGCTGGCGCCCCCTGAACTAAGGGTATTGGTGGCGGGGTGAACGATTTTATTCACTGAAGCGGCCGTAGCCTGTATGCCGATGCCGCAGGTCATCACCAGCAGCGCATCGGCAGCATCTATCTGCTTTTCATGCGGCCAAAGCCTGGTCTTGATCAGGGCTTTATCGCAGAGGAAGTCTATGACACAATAGCCTGTGACCTTCTTGCCGGCCTCTTCCAGCTTTTTCTGCATTTCCTTTACCTGTACCTCATCTCCCGTGTGGCAGACCTCGGCGCAGCCCTTGCAGCCTGCGATGAAAATCTTATTGTCACTCTGCAGATATTTAAGTATTTCCTCCATGGGCTTCAGTTCTGAGAGTATCATGTGTTCACCTCCGCGAATTTATCCTTGTTTCTGATTTCTCCAAGCACCATCTGTATCAGCTCGGGCATGCGCTGCCGCACTGCGGCAGTGGGCTCCAGCCCGAATTCGATACTGCCCGCCTGGACGCCGATGATGCTTACCGAGAGCAGCCCGGGGTTGAGCTCTTTCATCATGCGCAGGTTTTCTGCCAGCCCGATGTCATGCAGCGAAACCGGAGCGCTGGAGGCGCAGGCAATATCATCGCCTGACAGGGTATAGATGCTGCCGGGCTCGCCTCCGCCGTCGGCGGCATCTATAATGATCAGCTTTTGGATGGATGGGCCCACCAGCGAGAAGATATCCGGCACCGTGCCGGCATCGATGATCTGTACCCTGGCCGGATCCAGGTATTTTTCCACTTCCTGGATCACATGTATGCCGATGCCCTCATCGGAGAGCAGCAGGTTGCCCACTCCCATGACCGCGATACGCGGCCCTGCCATGGTGTCCTTTTGCCCTGCCGCGGTTGCTTTGCGGCCTCTAGCAGACCCTGTACGTTCCAATGTGATTCCCCCTGGGTGTCAGCATATGTATGGCGCAGGCCAGGCAGGGATCAAAGGAGCGCACGATCCTGCCGATTTCGAAGGGATTCTTCTCATCCCTGATCTTCGTGCCGATGAGTGCCTGTTCTACCGGTCCTGGCTGCCCGTCATCGTCCTTGGGGCCCAGGTTCCAGGTGCTGGGCACCACGCACTGGTAGTTGGCGATCTTCTTATCCCTGATCTGTATCCAGTGCCCCAGTGCGCCCCTGGCACCGTCAACCAGCCCCATGCCGCTGGCCTCTTCAGGCAGCTCATATTCAACGTAGGCGGGTTCGCCAGGCTTGAGCTGCAGCAGCCATTCCGGCATGCTATCCGCCACGAATTTGCAGTAGATGGCCCTGGCGGCATGCCGCCCCAGTACCGAATACAGCGCATCGGGTTTGGCCTTAAATTTGGCCAGCACGGAGTCCACCATGCCCTTGATGCGCTCATCGCCGCTGAGATAGGTGGCCATGACGCGCGCCAGCGGCCCCACCTCATAAACCTTGCCCTCATAGCGCGGCGCCTTGGACCAGGAGTAGGCGCCCACCTTGCCGGCAAGAGGTTTGGTCTTGCCCTGGTTGGGATGTTTTTTGCTGCTGGCATCCTCGTACCAGGAATGCTTGACATGCTCCAGTATTTTGGAGGGGTCCAGCGCGGTCAGCTTGAGGTCGGATGAGATCACGCCCTGCTTGAGCAGCCTTTCTCGTTTAGTATAATCGGGATTCTTGCCGTCCAGGTCGAAGCTGCCGTAGGAGAGCAGGTTGCGGCAGCCGGCGCCGATGGCGAAATAGTCCGCATAGGCTTCGGCCACGGCCAGCACATCCGGCAGGTAAACAGTATCGATAAAATCGCGCAGCTCATTCAGCCTCCACAGGAAGGAGGCAATCTTGTCCACGGAAACGGTTTCCGTAACGCCGCCGGGTACGATGGCCATATTATGCGGCATCTTGCCGCCGAAGATGGTGACCATCTCCTGCCCCTTGCGTCGCATCTCCAGAGCCGTTACATAATGTGCAAGCGCATTTATATTAACATCCTTCTTGAGGCGGTAATCGCCTTCATACCTGGGCACAAAGGGGGCCAGCTCGCCGCGCTGGGCAAAGGCCTTGACGGAGTTGAGCGCGGGGTCGTTGCCAGTGTAGTCGAGTATCCCGGTAACATCCACGTAGTCCAGGGCGGTCAGGTGATAGAAGTGCAGTATATGGTCGGCGATATGGGCTGCGCCCAAGATCAGGTTGCGCACAAGCCTGCCGTTATCAGGAATCTTATCGGCAATGCCGAAGGCGCTGTCCAAGTTGAGTGTGGCTGCGGGGGAGTGGCTGGGGGGGCAGACGCCGCAGATACGCTGGGTATATCTCTGTGCGTCACGCGGGTCTCGGCCCTGCAGCATCAGCTCCAGCCCGCGGAACATCATGCCGGAGCTGTCGGCGTCCTTGACCACGCCGTTTTCCACGGTCACCTCGATTTTGAGGTGTCCTTCTATTCTGGTTACGGGGTCAACACTGATTCTGGTCAATTTATTTAACCTCCTTGGCGGGAAGTTTTCCTATGTTGGGCATCCTGGCCTCATCCAGTTTCTGGTACATGGGTGCCAGCATGTCGGGGAAGCCCGGCTCGCAGCAGCCGATGCAGGGTGAGCCGGCGCCGATGCACCAGTTGGTGCCGTGATTCCACAGCCGCAGTGGACAGTCTGCATAGGTAACCGGGCCCTTGCAGCCCAGCTCGTTGAGGCAGCCGGGATCGCCGAATTTTTTGGCAAATTTACCTTCTTCAAAATAAGCCCGGCGCGGGCAGTTTTCATGTATCAGTTTGCCGAAAAACAGTTTGGGACGCTTGAGCTCATCCAGGTCTTCTGCCCGCGGCAGGCCGCTGAGTAGAATAGAGGCCACCGTGCCGATAAACCAGTCCGGGTGCGGCGGGCAGCCGGGCACATTAATCAGGGGTTTCTCTATGCCCTGTGATTGCAGGAAGGCATCCATGCCCATATAGGTCCCGGGATTGGGCTTGCCGGCTGCGATGCCACCGAAGGCGGCGCAGGTGCCCAGCGCGATAATAGCCAGGGCATGCCGGGACAGGGATCTGATCCAATCCTGGGCATCCAGGTGCTGGCCGCCATCTTCGCCCAGCAGGCTGTAGCCTTTTTTAGTGGACACGGCGCCTTCCACGATGAGCACATAGCCGTTCTGGTGCTTTTTCTCTGTGTCCTCGAGCACCTGCAGCACAGGGTGGCCCTGTCCGGCCATGACGGTAGCCTGGAATAGAAGATTGATATGCTTGCCGGGGATGACTTCATCGATAAGAACATTTTTGATGCTGGGGCTGACCGAATTGAGTGCGGAAACCGAGCATCCGGTGCAGGTGCCTGTCTGCACCCACAGCACCGGGATTTCCTGTACTGTTGCTTTGGCCATGGTACCTCCTTTACTCTGCGGAAAGCATGATTAAAGTCCATAATTCGGCAGACATGCGTCTGACCATAGAAGTGATAATCGAAATAAGGAACCTTAACTGAGCAAAACCAGAGCCAATTGTACAACTCAGGTGCCGTTGGTGTCAATTGAGAAGCGCTGCAAGAATCATCTGCCC
>CAZTHJ010000005.1:0-19742 GCA_964613565.1 uncultured Dehalococcoidales bacterium
AGTCCGCGTAGTCCATCTCGTTCGGGCGCGACGACTGCGAGACCGCGGCTTTCGGGATCGGGACCTCCGCGAAGGTCGCGTACTTTTCGCCGCGCTCGGCGTTCATCTTCGCGACGGTGCCGTACATGGCTCCTCCCTTCAGCCGGAACCCTTCCGACCGACGACGACCAGCCTAGGGCCGGCCCGGGCTCGGCGGTCGGCGAATTCTTCGCGACCGACCGGGCGGATTTCCTCTCGGCGCGGGAGGCGGGACTATCCCGCCTCCCACTTCTGCTATCTTCTCAGGGTCGCCATAAAACTGAGCTAAAAGACTCATAGCTTTAAATCTTCAAAAACATGCCGCAGACCGCTCTCATCTTTTATAGGTCCAACCACGGCCAGGTTTAATTTTTCCGCCTTAATTAACTCCCCTCCCACCCTGTTCAAATCATCTACATTGACAGCATCTACTAAAGCAGTGATCTCGTCTACATCAAGAATTTTGCCCGTCAAGATCTCCTGAGCACCATGCCAGTTTGATACTCCATGCGGGCTTTCCATGGACAGGAACAACCTGCCTTTTACCAGCTCTTTGGCCCGCACCAGTTCTTCTTCACTAACATCAGACTTAATGGCGTGCAATTGCTGCAAAATAATTTTAAGGGCCTGGTTAATCCGAGCAGGGTCAATACCTGCGTGCACTGTAAGATCACCTACATCCAGGAAATGGTCTACACCGCTGCCGATATCATACGCCAGGCCATATTTCTCCCGCACCTCCAGAAAAAGGCGGCTGCTCATGCCATCACCAAGAATAACATTGAGCAAATCAACGGCAAACCTGTCAGGATGCATGAGGGAAAGCCCATGAAATCCCAGGCTTAACTGTACCTGCTCGATATCCCTGTACTCCAACTTGACGCGGGGCTCTGCCTGCAGGCTAACATTTTCCGGCCTGCTCCCCGGCGTAACCGGGCTCCAATCATGAAAACTCTTGTCCAGCAACTCCACTAACTGTCCCGTATCAATATCGCCGGCAACACTGATGACCATATTGCCAGGCGCATAATGCTGTTCGTAAAAATTGTACAAGGCCACCCTGTCAAAGCCCTGTACAGTGTTTTTAAAGCCGGCGACGTCCCTGCCTGCCGGCTGATCCGGCCACAAAAGCTCATAGAGCAATGCATCGACGCGCTGCTGGGGGCTGTCATAATTCATATTTATTTCCTCTATAATTACGCGTCGCTCTTTATCAATATCGGCATGATCAAATCTGGAATTCCTTAATATATCGGCAAGCACATCCACAGCCAGTTCCAGATGTTTGCTGGCCACCCTGCACCAGTACAAGGTCAATTCCTTATCGGTACCTCCGTTAATAATACCGCCCGTGCCCTCGATTGCCTCACTGATCTCCTTGGAGGTACGCCTCTTTTGTGTTCCCTTGAAACACACATGTTCGATAAAATGAGAAATGCCGGATTGTCCTGCGGTCTCATAACAGCCGCCAGCCCCGATAAAAAATGCTACCGAAACAGACCTTACGTGCGGCATTTTTTGCATGACCAGCCTCAACCCATTATCCAAAACATGCTTATGATACATATTGAGCCAATTCTACTGGCGATTTCAGGCGGAAGTCAACAGATATATAAAGAGAGTGATGAAAAACTCAGATTCAACCCCCTGTATCCCCCAGTCTTGGGGGGAATGGGTAGCTGGGGGACACCCCCAGACCCCGGCAGGAAGATTCCTGCACCTCTTTTCCAGCAGCTTCATACAGTTTAATGACAGTGTTGCAGATTGATAGTATAATAATCCAAATATATAACAAAGTAAGGTATTATGAGCACTAAAATCGACCAGATACTGAAATTATTCCCTCTTGGAGCCAGGGTAAATGCGCTGCATCACCTTCAAATAGCTGACTGCGACTGTATAGATATAGCCCGAAAGTACGGGACTCCGCTGTATGTTTTCGATGAATATACAATTCGCTATCAGTGCCGCGAGTTTATCAAGGAATTCACCAGCCGTTATGAAAACACGGAAATACTGTATGCCTCCAAGGCATTTATTTGTAAGGCCGTTGCCAGCATTATCAAAGACGAGGGACTGGGGCTGGACGTGGTATCCGGCGGAGAGATAAGCGTTGCCTCCAGTGTCAAATTGCCCGGCGCTAAAATATATTTCCACGGAAATAATAAAACAATACCTGAATTAGAGGAGGCCCTGCACTATGGCATGGGGAGAATTGTAGTCGATAATTTTTTGGAGCTGGAACAGTTGAATACACTGGCTGGAGCACGGGGAGTAAAACAGGATGTGTTATTAAGGCTTTCTCCGGGTATAGATGCGCACACACACAAATTTACCACTACCGGCATACTTGACAGTAAATTTGGATTCCCCGTCGCCACGGGGCAGGCGGAAGAAGCAGTGAAAAAGGCCATGCAACTGCCGAATTTAAACCTGATAGGGCTGCATTGCCACCTGGGCTCACCGATTTTTGAAGCATCCCCCTATGAATTGGCAATATCATTGATGTTCCAATTCGCCAAAGATATGTGGGCCAAACATGGTTTTATCATGGAGGAGTTTTCGCCGGGAGGCGGCTACGCAGTTCCGTATAACCTCAAGCAGACAGCCCCCGCTGTAGATTATTACGCAGAGCACATTATCAAGGTCTTGCTTGATCAGATTCAGAAGCATGCTATCAAACCTCCACGGCTGATTATTGAGCCGGGACGCTCTCTTATTGCAAGAGCAGGTTTCGCACTGTATACGGTGGGCGCCAGCAAACACATACCCGGAGTACGCGATTATATTTTTATCGACGGCGGCATGGGTGATAATATACGCCCGGCCCTCTACGAGGCAGAATACACAGCCGTGGTGGCCAATAAGATGACGGATGATCCAGGCGAAACTGTAACCATTGCCGGCAAGTTTTGTGAGTCCGGGGATATTATCATCAGAGATGCCGCTATCAATGCGGTGGAAGCCGGCGACATTATAGCCATACCTGTTTGCGGCGCCTATTCAATACCCATGTCCAGCAATTACAACATGGTTCCCCGCCCTGCCATCGTCATGCTGAACAATGGCAAGTCACGTATCATGAGAAAAAGAGAAACTTATAAAGACCTGCAAAGATTAGACCGGATGTAATAAAAGTGTGGAAGACTCTGGGCCAGAATCACGCCATAGCTCTGTTTGAGAGGGCTCTAAAAGCCGATTCCATGTCTCAGGTATATTTGATAACGGGGTCTGAGAATATCGGTAAAAACACCCTGGCCCTGGATTTCGCCATGGCTTTAAACTGCATGGACAGTAACCCGCCGTGCGGACAATGCAATTCGTGCCAAAGAATCATGAGGAGTCTGCATGCCGATATCATTTATATCAGCACGAGAGTCTCCCTGGTAAAAAACGAAGCCGATTATAAAGGCTCTATGGAAATCGGCATTGATGACATGCGCAGGATGCAGCAGCTGATTCCGCTTCCTCCCTATGAAGGTAAATATAAAATATTCATTATTGATGGGGCTGACCTGCTCTCAAATGAAGGGGCTAACTGCATCTTAAAAACGCTTGAGGAACTGCTGCCTCACGTTATGGTGATGCTTCTGGCCGCGGATGAAAAAAAGGTGCTTCCAACAATAGTCTCAAGATGCCAGAGAATTCATCTCGAACCCCTCACGCCGGCGGCAATAGAAAATCACCTGGTCAATGCCCTGGCCCTGGAAGGTACAAAGGCAAGGTATATCGCCAAATTATCAGCCGGACGGTTGGGCTTTGCCGTATCGGCGGCATGCGATGAGTCTGTACTCCATCATCATAGCCAAATGGTAGATGACATGATACGCCTGCTAACATCCGACCTGGATGAGAGGTTTTCCTATATTGCACAGCTCGATATGCGATACAGGAATATAGACCTGAGAAAAAATGTTGAAAGCATGTTAAGTATCTGGTTGTCCCTGTGGCGTGATTTTCTGCTGGTAAAATGCAATTGTACTTCGGATATTATGAATACCATGGAATTGCAGAGGATAGAGGATTGCTCCGCTCTGCTCGAGCTGGGTGAAATTAAGAGTTTTGTCAGTGATATGCAGAGAAGTTTGTTGCTGATATCAAAAAATGCTAACATTCGGTTAACCATGGAAGTACTGATGCTGCACATGCCGCTTATCACTGTTTCCGGGACCAGACAAGGCGCAGATTGACGATATGAAAATAGTAGGAGTAAGGTTCCAGCCGTCGGGCAAGATCTACAATTTCACCACCGATGACGATACGCTTAATTTCAATGATCTTGTGATTGTGGAAACGAACAGAGGCAAGGACCTGGGTAAGGTAGCAGTGCCGCCAGGCGCCGGCACAACTACAGATGCACCCGATACTCTAAAACCTGTACTGAGGAAGGCTACCCCCGAGGATATCAAGCAAAAAGAAGGGCAGCAGAAGAGAAATTCCCCTGCCTTATCCAAGTGTAAAGAGCTTGTAGCCAAACTCAACTTATCAATGAAACCGATTTTAGCCAGCTACAATCTGGACGGCAGTCATGTAGTGATCTTTTTCATCGCTGAAAAACGTGTGGATTTCAGGGAGCTCGTAAAGGAGCTCAGTCACGAGTTAAAATCTTACGTAGAATTAAGACAGGTAGGCGCCAGGGACGAATCCAAGCTGCTGGGGGGCATCGGCAAATGCGGCCTGCCGCTCTGCTGCTCCACATTCCTCACAGAGTTCAGCCCGGTTTCCATCAAAATGGCCAAGGAACAGAACATTACGTTGAATCCCATGAAGACATCCGGCCTGTGCGGCAGGCTGCTCTGCTGTCTGGGATACGAATTTGAACAATACCGATCCATCAAGGAATCACTGCCGGAGATAAGCCAGAAAATCGAAACTCCCATGGGGACAGCCAGGGTAATCACCATCAATCCTCTTAAACAGAGTGTGTGGGCGGAATTAGAAAGCGGCGCCACAGTTGAATATCATGTAGACAGCATCAAATGGCAAAAACAGGTTGCCCCTGAGAGAAAGGAAACGCCAGCAGAGACAAATAAAACAGAGCCGAATGCCTAGTTTCTCATGTATTTCCGCCAGGTGTTGTTTGCGGTCAGGTAGGTGTAAGGAATATAGAATCCATGGCTGCCCGGCGGTTTAGGTTCGCTTAATAAAGGCATATTTGCCTCTTTAGGGGTCCTGCCAGCCTTTCTGCGGTTGCAGGGCACACAGGCGCTGACCACATTCTCCCAGGTATGTTTTCCTCCCCGTTTTCGCGGCATGACATGGTCAATGGTAAGCTCTCTGCTACGAATACCGCAGTACTGACAGGCGAATTTATCCCTGTTAAAAACCTCGATTTTTGTCATTCTTCTCAGCCTGTTGGGACGCCTGATATAACTCATTAACCTGATGACTGAGGGTATGTCAAATGTCCCGCCAATGGAGTGTAGATATCCGCGCCCATTTTCCATAACCTCTGCCTTGCCGCGGAAGAGAAGGATCAGCGCCCGTCTGACATGGCAGATATTCAATGGTTCGTAATTCTGATTGAGCACCAGAACAGGTAAATTGACCACTTTTTCCAATCCCAAAAAATCTAAGCTATTTTAGCAGGAAAATACAATTCAGACAATTTGCCGCAACATATGAAATCAGTCTACTTTTCTGTTTTTAGAGCTGACTTTCCTACCGGGGGTGTTGCGGTAGCCCCTGTAATCCGGAGCGGTGATATTGAAGACCAGGCTGATGCCGGGGTCTACCATCCTCGAACTGATTCGATTCTCAATTTCATCCAGTGCATAGGACATGGTAATGACTGTAGCCAGTTGAGCATTGTACCGGTAATTTATTAACTGATATAGCTTTTCCTGTGTCCATGAAGTAACGGCCTGTTCGCCGAAATCATCGAGGATCAAGATCGATGCCTTCTTAACTTTTTCAAACAGGCTGTCATAGGATATATGTTTCACCGGGTTGAAGGCAGACCTTAGATGATCCAGAAAGTCGGGCACCACGATAAATATTACAGATTTATTGTTCTTATTCAGGTGATTGGCAATGGCTGCCGCCAGGTGTGTCTTGCCACAGCCATTGTCGCCAAGGAGAACAAGCCAGCCCTGCGGCGACTGAGCAAAATTGAAGGCTACCTTGTATGCCTGCTCCAGGTTCTGCCTCTGCTCCAGGGATAAATTCAGCCGTTTGTAATCAAAACTGGAGAACGACATTTTTTTAATCAGATCCAAACCCAGACTGCCAAAATGATCAAGCTCCTCAGCATATCTGCTGCTGATATTACAGGTTTTACAAAGGTCAGGGTCTGTAAGATGACATTCCAGGTTGCTTTCCAGCTCTTCCGCTGACAGGTTGGCAGTCACTACGGTCGGCAGCTGCATGTTAAAGCGAAAATTAAATAATTGCTGCAGTTTTTCCTTGGACCACGGCGTTCTAATGGCGGAATTCAAATCATCAAGGATTAAAAGCGGCGTATTCTTTATCTGCTCAAAGAGATCATCATAATTTATACCGCTGTCGCTGCTGAATGTAGACCGCAGATGGTCCATGAGATCAGCAACCTCAACATATAATGCGGGAAGAGATTTATTAATCTGATAATTGGCAATGGCACAGGACAGGTGCGTTTTCCCACACCCATTGGGACCGGTTATGATAGGCCAACCCTTTGGATTTTGCGCAAAATCCAAAGCACATTTATAGGTTTCGTTAAACTCAAACATGTGTTTGGATTTGGACTTCCTGCCTTCAGGCAGTAAATTCTCAAATGTAAGCCTGGAGAGGGAGCCCAGGTTGCTGTACCGCTGCAACTGATCTGCGCGCTCACGCTGCAAGGTCTCCCGTACACATGTGCACGGAACCACCTTTCTATAATCAGGCTGTCCCGCCTCATTTATGGGATGTACGAATTTGGCTCCGCGGCAAATGGAGCAATTGCTTTCACCCACAGAGGCATCCCCGCTATTGTTTAACCATATGTCCAAATTTTCCCCGGGTGTATTTGCCAGTATCCTTTTCTTTTTTAGAATATCTCCCAGTTTTTCCATCATCTTTTCCTTCTGTTGCCCATCTTTCAAGTATCCTGACAATATATCGCCAGTTACGTTTATTAAGTTCGGCTGCCTCCTGGAATGCCTGAATCAGCCAATCTCCGGGATATATATCCTCAGCCTTGCGCAGCTCTTCCGCTATGATCGGCGATATCATCCCGATGTTCTGCTCATATAACGAGTATATATCCGGCAGGGGCTGAGATGGACCCGTCTTTAATTCAATGCTATCGATACCCGCTATGGTAATTTCGCCTCGAAGCGCCTTATCCAGGTATTTCCTTTCATTTTCCGCATTGAGCAGAAATATTTGCTGTTCCTTGCCGCCAATTTGCAGATTCGTTTCAATCAAAACCCCTCTTTTAACGGCCATCTGTACCGCACCCGCCAGGACATTATCCTTTGAATCCTGGCTGTCCACAGGGAGCATCGAATCCAGTAACAGGCTGTTATTCAGCAGTTCTTTAAGTGTAACGAACCTGATTAAACCCTTCTTATGCTTGATCAGCCATATCAGATACAGGGTAATTTTCAACTCATTGATATCGTCTATAGCCGGCATTAAATCCGTAAAAAACGAGCCCGGTATCGGCATGGCCTCGTCTTTACCCGAGAAGCCGCTGAAAGACTGCTTAATCATAACGTAATCCCAGATGACATATCTCGTTAGAATATAACCCTGGATGCCTCCAGATTTGTGAACTTCGTAATTCTGTCTATAAACCTTAATGTCAGCTCATCCACAGGCCCGTTGCGGTTCTTGGCGATTATGATATCGGCCATGCCTTCCGGATACGGCTCGGTGCTCTTTTTGGCCCATTCCTCCCTATTATAATATCTCTCCTCACGGTGAATAAAGAGGACCACGTCCGCGTCCTGCTCAATACTGCCGCTATCCCGCAGGTCGGAGAGTTGCGGCTTATGCGAAATGCGCATTTCTATGGCACGACTCAACTGTGATACTGCCAGGACCGGCACCTCCAGCTCACGGGCCAGCGCCTTCAATGACCTGGTAATCTCGCTCAATTCCTGAACACGGTTCTCATTCCTCGCACCACCCTTGATCAGCTGCAGGTAATCTACAATGATGAGGTCAATTTTTCGCTCGAAATGAAGCCTCCTGGCTTTACTCCTGATATCGACTGCGCGTAATTGAGGCGAATCATCAATATAAATAGGGGCTTCGGATAACACGCCGCTGGCCTCCATAATGCGTCTCTCTTCATCCTCAGTGAAATGTCCCAGCCTGACATGCATTGAGGGCACGTCTGCCTCGCTGGATAAAAACCTCTGCACGATTTCATTCTGTGACATTTCCAGGCTGAATATGGCCACACAAGCCTTCTGGTTAACAGCAGCATTGCGTGCGATATTAAGCGCCAGCGTGGTTTTTCCGATGCTGGGCCTGGCAGCGAGTACGATAAGAGCAGCCCTCTGTAATCCGATTAACAAGCTATCCAGGCGGGTAAATCCCGTGTTGACATGGGAAAGATTTATATTATCGGCAGGTCCGATCTCTGCAAAATATGTATTTAACACATCTTTTAATGGAATAAAATCTCCCTTGGCACGCTGCTGACGAATTCTAAGTATAATATCCTCCGCACGACTCAAAGCTGAATCAACATCCGCATCGGCTTCATAGCCTATGCTGGATATCTGATTTGAAGCGCTGATCAATCTCCGCATGATAGCCAGTCTGGAAACAATCTGGGCGTAGTATTCGATATGGGCTGAAGTCGGGACTTCGGATACCAGCCGACTCAAATAGGCAGCTCCGCCGATCTCCTCCAGTTTATCGCGCTGGGCCAGATCTCTTGCTACTGTAATCTGGTTAATACCTTCATGACGCTCAAAGAGAGCTTGACAGGCAGAATAGGCCAGCCTGTTTTGGTCGGTAAAAAAGTCATCCACCTTTAAAAAAGTGGCAATATCAAAAAAGGCGTCGCCATCAATCAGAAGTGAACCTACTACCGCCTTTTCTGCTTCCTCATCATAAGGGGGCATGCGTTCTTCAGGCATCGGGGCTGCTCTCTTCCTCTATAATTACTCTAATTTTAGCTTCATTATCCCTGGAATAACTGACTGTAACTTCAAAATCCCCCAGTTTGCGCAAAGGCTCTGTAAGCAATATTCTCTTCTTATCTATATCATAATCGATAAGCTTGCTCAATTCACCCGCAATATCAGCGGATGTAATTGACCCGTGAATGCGGTCTTTGCCGCCTGCCTTAGCTTTGAATTTAATACTTTTCCCCTCAATTTTCTGCATCAGATCCTTCAAATCCTCCCCTTCCTTTATGCGGCGATGCGCATCGGCAGACACCTGTACTTCATATTTCTTCAAGGCAGATGCGGTTGCTATAACCGCCAGTTTATTTGGAATCAGATAGTTACGCGCGTAGCCGTCGGCTACTTCCTTTACTTCGCCTTTTCTGCCTTTATGAGAAACATCTTCTAAAAATATCACTTTCATAAATTTCCCTCCACAAAGAATAGTGTAAATAGAATACAAAAAATGTGTATGCTTAATCCGACGAGCGGCTGAATTCTTCTCTGATGCCGGCCATATTTGCTGGCTCAGCCAATATATCCGTTACCGTCATGGCCAGTGCTTTCGCCCCGTCAATTAAGCCCGCATTGCCGGTTGCAGAAACTGCAGCCGCACAAAACTCGGCTGTGTGTGCATGCACATCTGTCCCTGTAATAGCAATGGAAGGATGGATAGCAGGCAGGATCTGGCTGACATTTCCCATATCCGTACTGCCAAAGCCATAATTTGAGTTCAAAGGCTCCATTTTACGGCCCAGGGATTCCATGCTTGTCGAAAATAAACCGGCAAGGAAATAATTGTTTTTCATGGGCTCATAAACATGTTCACCCCACTTATATTTCAATGTTGTTCCGGTGGAGACAGCAGCACCCTCGAAACAGGCTAACACTTTAATTTTAAGTTCCTCCAAATACTCCCTGGTATCAGAACGTATGAGAAAGCTGGCTGAGGTAAAATCCGGTACCACGTTGGCTGCTTCTCCGCCATTTGTAATGACCCCATGTATGCGCGCCCTTTCATTTATATGCTGACGCAGGGAATTTACGGCATTATAGGACAAAATCATGGCTTCCAGAGCGTTTATACCCATCTCGGGATAGCCTGCTGCATGCGCGGCCCTGCCATGAAATTCTACTTCCAGGCTGATACAGGCCAGTGCCTCAACAACCGCTATATTCTTACTTCCCGGATGCAGTATCAAAGCAGCATCCAAACCTGCAAAAGCATTCTTTTTAACCAGATTTATTTTCCCGCCGGCAAGCTCTTCAGCCGGAGTGCCCATGACTACCACCGTGCCGCCAAATCTGTCAACCGCACATCTGGCGGCCATGCCGGCGCCGCTTGCCGTAACACCTATAATATTATGTCCGCAGGCATGGCCAAGGACCGGCAAGGCATCATATTCCGCCAGAAAGGCAACCACCGGTTTCCCTGAACCGTATGTTGCCTTAAATGCAGTTGGCAACTGCGCGATGTCTTTTTGCACCTGGAAACCATGCCGCTGCAGATAATCACAAAGTAAAGCCGATGCCTTCTTTTCATTAAAACCCAGCTCCGGGTTATTATGAATATACTGGCTCATCTCGATCAGCTTATCGCGCTGAGACTCTATGCTCCTGGCAACTTCCAGTTTTACCTCGCTTGCAATGGATGTCATTCTATATCATCAGTAGCTGCGGATTTTTAATCATTATACTGCAAGATAAAGACCACATGCTATTATCCATGGCCTAAAACAAGCCCCCTTAATTCCGGCAATCGAGTTTAGCTCGTTTGACAAGTATACCCTTATAATTTATATTTTATAAGCCTGAATTACCATGCTTGTTAACGTTGCCCAGCTACAAAAGGAGCCAATCGGCTCATCGAGAACTATTGACTTGGACGAAAAGATAGGACAGAAGAATGGCAACGCTTGCAGGGTAAAAGGCACTGTTACCTTGACGCATATAAACAAGGGAGTACTGGCACAGGGCAATTTGGTCAGCTATATTAAAGGAACCTGCAGCCGCTGCCTGACCCCTGTGGAACAGAAGGTTGAATTCGACCTTGAGGAGGAATTTCTGCCCACCGTTGATATTAATTCCGGATTGCCTGCTCCTCCCTCCGGAGACGCATTTACCATCGACAGCAGACATAATATCGAATTAAGTGAGGCACTATATCAGAATACATTTTCGGCAATGCCCATGAAAGTACTGTGTAAAATTGACTGCAGGGGCATCTGCAGCATATGCGGCCAGAATTTAAATACCGGCCAATGTCAGTGCCAGGCTGATGTCCAGGACAAGCGCAGATCTAAGCTAGCAAATACAGGTAAATAAATTAAAGGAGAACAAATCAATGGCACCTCTACCTAAGAGAAAATACGCTAAAGCCAGACAGGGGAAAAGACGCAGTCATCTGGCAAGAACTGCTCCGGCCTTGATGGATTGCCCCCAATGCCACAGCCCTAAATTACCGCACAGGGTATGTACTGTATGTGGAAGCTATAACGGTAAAGAAATAATAACAGTCAAGAGCCCCAAGAATACCAAGAAAAAGAGATGAAGACTTAACCTCGCCTGATATTCACCATGATATATTTGGTGACGGGCAAAAAGAGTTGTATTAAAAATTTATACAGAGTAATATAGATGCTAATTGAAAACATAGCTGATATAATCAGACTTGATACATCTATACATTGATGATGGGCAAAATGCTTATCATAATGATTTTGTAGTTTAGGAGGCTGGCTAATGTTAGAGGATATTAGAGTGGCGTATGTGTTTCCCGGGCAGGAATCATACTCTGTGGGTATGGGGCTTGACCTCTATGTTCATTATGTCTCCGCCCGTAAAGTATTTGAAGAAGTAGACAAAATTCTAGGTTTCCCGCTTTCAAGGTTATGCTTTGAAGGACCGGAGTCCGAACTCATGCAAACTGTTAATATACAGCCAGCTGTCTTAACTGCAAGTATCGCCTGCCTTAAAGCTGCCCAGGAGATAGTGGGAACCAGTTTGCCTCCACCAACGTTTGTAGCAGGGCATAGCCTTGGTGAATTCACTGCCCTGGTTGCCGGCGATGTATTAAAGATGGCAGATGCCGTAAAGCTGGTCCGCGAGAGAGGAAGACTGATGCACGAGGCAGCTCGCCGTAAACCGGGCGGCATGCTGACTATCAGCGGCCTTGACGTACAGACAATTGAAAATATATGTCTCTCTGTGGGCTGTTTTGTCTCCTGCATTAATTCTCCCGGCCATATCGTCATCAGCGGCAGCCAGGATAACTTGAATAAAGCTAAAAGGTTGGCCCAGATCAAGGGCGCCAGGAGGATGACACCTTTAAAAGTAAGCGGAGCCTTCCACTCCAGTCTCATGGAACCGGCCCTGGAAGGATTAATGAGCGCCGTATCAGGTTTTACCTACAGCAAACCTACAGTCCCGCTGATTGCCAATGTCACGGCACAGCCCATAACCAACTTTGAAACGATTCAGGAGGAACTGGTAAGTCAGCTTATCCATACTGTCAAATGGCAGCAGTCTATTGAAACCATGATCTCAAAGGGTGTCACAACATTTTTCGAACTCGGGCCAGGCGACAACCTTGCCAACTATATCAAAGGAATCAGCCCGGGAGCCAGGGTTTTCAGCGTCAACAATATCAACACAATTGCGGAGATATCCAGCTGGCGCAAGAATCTCTAAAAACCGACACTGCATGAAATCTAACAACCCTGATTTAACAAAAGTTGTGGCTATTCACTAATAAGGAGGTGAGTAGTCCATTGGTTGGTGACAGAAGAAGATCTCGGACAATTGCCCTGCAGATACTGTATGAAACAGACAGTTCCAAGCATACTACAGATAGTGTTTTTGCACACATCACAGATGAGAGCAAAGTCAAGGGTCAGACTATCAGCTTTTCAAAACAAATTATCGACGGTATACTGCACAACAGGGAATCAATTGACAAGGTAATCAGCGAGTTCGCCCCTTTGTTTCCTCTTGGCCAGATGGCCATTATCGACAGAAATATTCTGCGCATCGCTCTATGGGAAATCTTATTTGACAGTAACAATAAAGTGCCGATAAAAGTTGCTGTAAATGAGGCTGTGGAGCTGGCCAAGATTTTCGGCAGCGACGCTTCTCCGAAATTTATTAACGGTGTTCTGGGTGCAATTATTTCCGCTAAAATCGGCTCTCCAAATACTGTAAAAATTGTGAATATCCCTGATAAATCTGATAATCTATAAGGGTATGGCTACAACATTTGAGAGGCTGCAGAAAGTGATAGCGGAACAACTTGGCGTGGACAAGGAAGCTATCGTCCCTTCTGCTTCCCTGATTGAGGACCTGAATGCCGACTCTGCAGATCTGGCAGAGTTGATGAGTTATATCGAACTTGAATTCAGCACAAATATATTTAAGTTTGAAATCCCGGATGAGGAAATCGAACGGATCGTCACTGTCCAGGACATTTTTGATCTATTGAAAGACCGCGTTTTGGAAGACTGATTCCACGCAGTCAGTGATTAGCCCCGGGCAATGTTAATATTTCCAGTAAAATGGTTTTCCATTGCTTTCCCGCCTTAATATAATCCAGCTTTACCTGCGCGGGACCAATCGAAAGCAGGTTGTGATACTTCGACCGGACTCCCTGCAATTTATGCTCAACCAGTTTTTTGACTTCGCTGTACTGCACAACAATACAGTCCATGTTCTTCATGACAGACTCTATTCCATTTTTAATGGCAGCCCGCCTGATTCTGGCAATATACAGCAGATTTTTTACCTGCGGCGGGATAGGGCCGAATCTATCCTTGAGCTCGGCTTCTATATCAGCAGAAGCTGCGTTATCGCCAGCCCCTGCCATTAATCTATAGAACCGCATCCTGTCATCAGATTCCTGCACGTAGTCTTCAGGTATATAAGCCCTCAGCGGCAGGGAGATTGACGGGTCAGGGAGATTTTCTAATTGCAGGGATACACTGTCCCGACCTTGTTTCAACCCATCAACCGCATCTGCCAGCAACCGGCAATAGAGATCGAAGCCTATGGCAGATATATAGCCGCTCTGTTCTGTTCCCAGTAAATTCCCCGCTCCCCTAATCTCCAGGTCTTTCATGGCAATGGCATAGCCTGCCCCCAGCTCGGTCGCTTCTGCAATAGTCATTAAACGTTTTCGCGCCTGATCCGTCAGGGACTTATTAACCCGGAAAAATAAATAAGCATGTGCATTGTTGGCGCCGCGGCCGATACGACCTCTTAATTGGTAAAGCTGGGTTAAGCCCAATTTATCGCTGTTATCGATGATCAATGTATTTGCATTGGGGATATCTATTCCTGATTCTATGATAGTAGTAGTGAGCAACACGTCAGTTCTATGATTCACGAAGTCAAACATCACGCTCTCAAGCTCGTCTTCGCGCATTTGCCCATGTGCTATGGATATGGCAGCCTCCGGCACCAGCTTCTTCAATTCTTCCGCTACGGAAAAAATATTCTGCACCCTGTTGTGAACATAATACACCTGCCCGTGACGACCGATCTCATAAAGAATGGCATCGCGCACCCTCTTTGCATCATACGGCCCGACAAAAGTTTTTATCGGTAGCCTGTCTTCCGGCGGCGTTTCCAGTGTGCTCAAATCCTTGATTCCGCTCAGGGACATGTGCATGGTACGCGGAATGGGAGTAGCACTCAACGTCAGGATATCGATGGCTGTACGCAGTTTCTTAAAGAATTCCTTATGCGCCACACCGAATCTCTGCTCCTCATCTATAATAACCAGCCCCAGGTTTTTAAAAACGACATCTTTTTGCAGCAGCCTGTGGGTTCCTATGCATATATCCACTGAACCCTCCGTCAATCCGCGGATAACTTCAGCCTGCTCTTTTTCCGGTGTAAAACGGCTCAGTACCTTCAAATTAACGGGGAAAGCCTGTAACCTGCTGTAGAAAGTAAGATAATGCTGCTGGGCCAGTACTGTCGTGGGTACCAGCACCGCCACCTGTTTACTATCCATAACGGCTTTGAAGGCAGCCCTGAGCGCAATCTCTGTTTTTCCATAACCCACATCTCCACAGATTAATCTATCCATGGGTTTATTCATTTCCATATCTCTTTTTACATCTTGCACAGCCCTGAGCTGATCAGATGTTTCAACATATGGAAAAGAGGACTCAAGTTCGCCCTGCCAGATCATGTCGGGGGAAAATGAGTAACCCATACTTGTTTCCCTCAAGGCATACAGTTGGAGCAGGTCTTTGGCGATATCCTCAACTGATTTTTTGATTCTGGACTTGGTCTGTGCCCATTCCTGTGTATGCAACCTGCTCAGTGATGGCAACTGATCTTTACCGCCTACGTAAGGGCCCACCCTTTCTATCTGATTTGCTGGCACATAGAGCTTATCACCTGCGGCATATTCAAGAGTCATATATTCATTTTCTGCTTCACCTGCTTTCATCTTTTGAAATCCAGTGAATCTGGCAATACCATGGTCTATATGGACCACATAATCACCCGCTTTCAACTGATTTGCCAAAAGGTGATGCCTCACCGGACGCCTGCGGCTTGATCTCTCCTGTTTAACCCAGCCGAATATTTCATAATCCGTGTAAAAAGCAAGGTAGCCATCCAGTATCCAGCCTTCAGGCAGTGAACCCTTCAACAGCGAGATTATCCCCCTCTCAGGTACATCCTCGATGCTCTTCACTTTATGAACGTGCAAATGCTTTTCTGTAAGCAGCTCGAAGAGACGTTCATATTGCTGGCTGCAGATCACTACTGCATAGCCCGCATCCAGCTTGTGCTGTAAATCCGCTATCAGGCTATTCAGCCTCCCGCCATACCGCGCCGCAGATGAGAGGGGCAGCTCAATCTGAGTAAAAATACCCTTCCCCGCTGAATTCCACACTGTAAGATCCAGCATCCTGGCAAAATCGCTAATCCTGTGATAGATATCCCCTTGCGATACGTGAGAAGCGTCATCAGCATGGATATGATCTGAATCCTTTTGTCCCGCTATTGAAGCAACAGCTGTACCACGGTGCTCCTCTGGAAAAATCTCCTCGTATTCATCAACGACAATGATGCTGTCCGCAGGCAGGTAATCCAGCAACGTGCAGTTGTCTTCGAGATTTGCGATCTGCGCGATTGTGTGAATCTCAGTCTCGGCAACACTATCCAGTGAAAGCTGTGTTTTAGGATCGAATTTACGCATACTGACAATAACACGACCTTCCAGCTCAATACGAACCGGGAAGCTGCGGTTGCCCGGGAATATATCGATAATTCCGCCACGGTGAACAAAAGTTCCCGGTATTTCTACCCTTGTGTCTGCCTCGTAGCCCATCTCCAGACATGACTTGAGAAATTGATCCCTGTTAAATGTATCCCCCACCCGCAGCCTCTGCATTGCAGCGGCAATCATTTTCGGCCGCAAAATTCTCTCCCGCAGAGCCATAATCGAGGTAACCACAACCGGTACAGGTGAAGGAGGAATAATACCCCTGTCTTGATGCAGCAAAGCAGTCAACGTGCTGATCCTTTCGTAGAGGGTCTCTTCATCTCTGGAGGCAGAATCCGCACTTTTTTTCTCAGGGAAATGATGCACCGAGGCAGGCTGGGGAAGCCAAATTGATAATTGATTATAGAGATTAAATGCTTTTTCAGCATCTGATGCTAAAACCACTAGCGGCTTCATGACCCTGCTATAGACAGCACTTATGATTAAAGGTTTGGCTGGCTGAGTCAGCAGCACCCTTAATTTAGACTCATGGCTGAGCAGTAACGAATTGAGGAGGGAGCCAAATTCTCCCGTCCTGTCCAGTATTCGTGCAAGGGCAGCTATGTTCATGTGGCTTTCGATAAAGCTAAATTAGTCAAGAAAAAGGTATTAATTTTAATCAGCCTAATATTAACACATGCTCATACTGATGAATTAAGTGAATTAAAGGAAAGACTCTCTTACTTTATTTGCACCGCGTTTGATTATATAATTACGACATGAAGCTATCTCCACTTCTGTTGGGAAACAGCATCGAACAGGCTCTGATTGAAGATCTCTTCTGGGGGGATATCACTTCGGATACACTTCTGGACCCGGAGCAAATCGGCACGGGCCATATAAAGGCAAAGGCCAAAGGTATCCTGGCAGGGATAGAAGTTGCAGGGCTCATTTTCCATCAGGTTGATCCTGACCTGGAATTTATCCCTTTATGTAAAGACGGCACAAGGCTAACCCCCGGCAGGAAAATTGCTCGCATACGTGGCAAAACAGCAAGCATGTTAAAAGTTGAAAGGGTAGCTTTAAACTTTGTGCAGCATCTCAGCGGCATAGCTACTCTCACCTCGCTCTTTGTCAAAGCGGTAGAGGGTCTGCCCGTCAAGATTACTGACACGCGAAAAACAACGCCGGGGCTGAGGCTGCTGGAAAAGGGGGCGGTGCTGTCTGGAGGTGGTTTTAACCACAGGCTTAATCTGGGCGACAGTTTCCTCATCAAGAACAACCATTTAACCTCCCTGAGAAGACAGGGGCTCAGCATAAGCGCTATCATAGAAAAGGCTAAAAGGCAAAATACTATCATGAAAAGGGTTGTTGAAATTGAGGTACGCAGCATTGAAGAGGCGCTGGAGGCTGCCAAAGCTCATGCCGATATCATCATGCTGGATAATATGCTGCCCGGAGAAATGCGCAAAGCTGTGGCCATGATTAAAGGTAAAGCCGTTATCGAAGCATCGGGCGGCGTGACCCTGGATAATGTGAGGGCTATTGCCCAGACAGGGGTTGATATCATTTCGGTGGGGGCGCTGACTCATTCCGCCAAAGCCCTTGATATCAGCATGACCCTGGATTAACCTGCTTTATCCCTGCTGTCCAGCATAATTGTAACAGGCCCGTTGTTCACAATCTCCACTATCATATGCTGCTGGAACCTGCCAGCCTCTACTTTCAGGCCCGAACTTATACAAGCTTTGATTAAGGCATTAAACAGAGATTCGGCCTCTGCAGGCGGAGCAGCCTCTATGAAACTGGGCCGCCTGCCTTTATGAGTATCGGCCAATAACGTAAACTGGCTGATAAGCAGAAGACCTCCATTTATGTCAAGCAAAGATAGATTAAACTTGCCCTTATCGTCAGAAAATATTCGCAGATTGACGATTTTTTCGGCCATGTATTGAATATCTTTGGCGGAATCTCCTTTAGCCACTCCCACCAATGCCACCAATCCCCTGCTGATACACCCGGTCACTTCATCGGCTACTGCAACCGAAGCACGATCGACTCGCTGTACTAAAGCTTTCATCTTTTCCCCCGTGAAGACACATTTATTCTAGTGCTTTATCAGCCCTTGCACAAATTGACATGCCCCATAGGGTGAAGTACAATTACTTTTGCGGCTATACGTAGGAGGAACAGTTACATGCTTGAAATGACAATAGATAGCATTCGTGTAAGCATGATGAACTATCAGCATGTTGTCATATTAAAGGAAAAGAATACGGATCGCTACCTGCCGATCTGGATAGGCCCGTCTGAAGCTGATGCCATATCCGTCAAGCTGCAGAATATTCATCTGTCCAGGCCTCTGACGCATGACCTGTTAAAGAACACCATTTTCGCACTGGAATCGATTTCAGGAACTACCATCAGCAAGGTGGTGGTAAGCGATCTGCGTGCGGATACATTTTTTGCCCAGATAGTCTTCGAGGTTAACGACGGCCCGACTCCTATCATCATGAATGCCCTGGGGGAAAACTACCTGTACGGTGAGAAGGACAAGGATAAACCTGTCTCCTTTATCTGGCAGAGTAAAAGATATGACGTTAAGGTAATTGACGGCTTACAGGAAGGGCAAAGGTATTTAGTCCAACTTGCCAACGATGATGGACTGATTTTCGAGGTTACGTATGACAGCAATGAGCAGCGGTGGCTTCTGGCTCGCATCAAGCTGGATTCCCGGCCGAGTGACGCCATTGCGCTGGCCGTAAGGGTCACTACACCCATATTTGTAGAGGAAGCTGTACTGGAAAAGGCAGGTATAGTGCTGGATAAAGATACGGGCAAACCTCTATCCGCGCACAAGGGTATGGCTGTAAACAACAGGGGCGACACCAAGCTAAACGAGCAGGAATTTAAAAGGTATCCTGCCATTTACGACTTCATCAATACGCTTGACGTTGATGACCTCGGCAAGCGTCAATCCTAGATCTCCGTTTACTTTCATATCTTGCCCTTGGCAAATGGCAACCATTGCTCTTGCCCTCAGACTCTCAGTTGCAATATTTAACCAATTGTCGTATTATTTTCAGTCGGTAATGTTGCAGGGTTTCACAACTACGCCCGTGCCCTCGAAATGTTTTTAAAAACTTAGATAAGGTTTACGGATAGTCTGCTGGATCTATTATTATGTTTACACAGATAAGCGCTGCGGTTATCCGGCATTTTTACCTCAAGGAAACAGACTGAATAGTGGGCCAAAAGGAACCAGAGCGAGTTAAATCCCGGGAATGGCTGAAACCTCTCGGTTTTTTATTCACGATTGGCTGGTACGTGGTGTTAAGCGTTCTGATACCAACCGGAATAGGTTACTGGCTGGATATGCCAGGACAGTTTAACACAAGGCCTCTGTATACCTTGATAGG
>CAZTHJ010000006.1:0-19055 GCA_964613565.1 uncultured Dehalococcoidales bacterium
AAATTCGGCATAGTCCTCCACTCGCGGATTATTCTGAAGGTATTGATAATATTCAGCCGGGGCTGTGCCTTGCTGCATACGGCTGGAGGTGGCCAGATGCTGCAGCACGCTGCGTTTAAGCTGTACCTGTAAACGATAGTCTACAAGGGCTGCTGCCTGCAGGGTCTGCAAGTGTTGGCTAAACCCAGGGGACTTCACCATCTGTGCGAGGGCTGGATTGTTTTCCTCTTGCAGAATGCGTCTCATATCGAGATAGACTTCGCTCCAGAACAGCCTGCTGGCGGGGAAATAGGGGCTCAGGTCACGGGTGTCCTGGAAGAAAGTTGCCAACAGCGGCAGTGTGCCAACAAATCTTCCTCCCAGACCATGCACCCATTCCAGCAATGCATCCAGATCGGCAAAGTCACCCCCGCCCCAGCTTCCCCTGGTGCGCAGGGCATACAGTGGCATAAACACACCCCAGTAAGGCTGGTTGCTGCCATCGCCTTCAAAGGCTTTTTTGGGAGCGGAAATGACCATGACGGAGCAAATGCTGTTCCCCAGATCTATACGGAGCTGATGGTAACCAGGCGGCAAATTGTATCCCAGGGGAAAGGCTTTGGTAATATATTGCACGCTATTGACAACAGCGCTATTTATCACGGCAAAGTCGTTCGCACTGCAGACCCATGAAAGCTCCTCCCCGCTCTCCAGATGGAGATGCCACTTGATACTGTCGGGGATATGCTGCGCCGCAAAATTAAGCTTTACAGCGGGCAATTTCCCTTCCCAGGCAACCAGGACTGGCTCACAGCATTGCCTCCAGATCCGATCTCTCTTCTCCCGGATAGCGTCAGCTGCATGCTCCGGTTTCTCCAGGGGTGCACCCAGTGACCGCAGCGTTGCCAGCAGCGTTTCAAGCGGGGCCTGGCGGCGCTGCTTTGACACATCAACATAGGCCAGTTGAATGCCATATAGTTTGCTCAGCTCGGCCAGGGGCTTGTAGTATGTATTTACGTTATTGTCTAACATAGTATTCTTTTATTTGGATAATATATATTACGCAAAGATATGTTAATTTGCTAATAACATGATGTCAGGTGAAAGCATAATCTGCCGGCGGGTCAGGCTGCAATGTTGAATGAATTGGAGTTTTTTTATTACAATGATAAATAATTGTGGTTATCTCAGATAAATATAATATCGGCTTTATCAGTTAGCAGTCAAGCCATTTTGAAGCAAACTGAATTAATCACGCCGGCTAAAAAGTGGTGTGTAGTTTTTACCCCGCTTTTAGATTTGGAGTATAGATGAGGTGAGCATGGTGAAAAAGACGGGTAGCAGATCACGTATTGTCATAGAGTCAGTCTATCCTCAGGTCGACAGCGGACATTTTCCCGTTAAAAGAATAGTTGGCGATTTGGTGACGGTTGAGGCCGACATTTTTGCTGATGGACATGATGCACTCTCCGCTGTGCTGCTCTACCGCAGAGAGGAGGAATCAGCCTGGTATGAGACGGCCATGGAGCAAATGGGCAATGATCGCTGGCATGCTTCCTTCACCGTCAAGCAGCTCGGCAAGTACCTGTATAACATTACAGCATGGGTGGACAGGTTCAAATCAGCCCGCTCTGATCTGGTGAAAAGATTCGATGCAGGAGAAAAGGATGTCAGTATAAGTCTGGAGATTATTTGCCAACTGCTGGATGCAGCCAGACTTCAAAGCAAAAGCAGGGATAGTAAGGCAATTGCTGCATGGCTCCATCTTTTAAGGTCACAAGAAATAAAGCTAAAGGACAAGTTAGATCTCCTGCTCAGCGAGGAAGTCTCAAATCTGATGCAGATATACTCAGACAGGCGTTTTGCGGCGACTTATCCCATGGACCTGGTGGTAACCGTTGACCCGCATAAGGCGCGCTTCAGCAGCTGGTATGAGATGTTTCCTCGCTCAGTATCAGCTAAGGCGGGACAGCACGGCACTTTCAAAGACTGCGAGTCACGGCTTCCTTATATCGCGAATATGGGTTTTGACGTGCTTTATTTTCCCCCCATACATCCCATAGGCCAGACCAGCCGCAAAGGCAAAAACAATACCGTTAAGGCTATGCCAGGTGACCCGGGAACTCCATGGGCTATTGGCTCTATGGAAGGGGGTCATGAATCGATACATCCTCAGCTGGGCACAATACAGGATTTTACCAGACTGCTGAAAAAGGCCAGGGGATACGGTATTGATATTGCCCTGGATATGGCTTTCCAGTGCTCTCCAGATCATCCCTATGTAAAACAGCACCCCGAGTGGTTTTTAATGCGCCCGGATGGCAGTATACAATATGCGGAGAATCCTCCCAAGAAATATCAGGACATTTATCCCTTTAACTTTGAGACCGAGCACTGGGCGGAGTTATGGGAGGAGCTCAAGAGTATACTGCTTTTCTGGATTGGAGCCGGTGTACGTATTTTCCGCATTGATAATCCGCACACCAAGCCTTTTGGCTTCTGGGAATGGCTTATCACCGGCATTAAAGCAGACTATCCTGATGTTATCTTTTTGGCCGAGGCCTTTACGCGGCCCAAGGTGATGTACAAGCTGGCCAAGCTTGGTTTTGACCAGTCATATTCGTATTTCACCTGGCGCAATACAAAGTGGGAGCTGACGCAGTATTTCCGGGAGCTTTATTCCAGTCAGGTTAGAGAGTATTTCAGGCCGAATCTGTGGCCTAACACGCCTGATATCTTAAGCGAATATCTGCAATCGGGCGGGCGGCCTGCATTTATGACCAGGCTGGTCCTGGCTGCAACACTGGGAGCCAGTTATGGCATTTACGGGCCGGCCTATGAACTGTGTGAAAATAAGCCCAGAGAGGAAGGCAGCGAAGAATATCTTGACTCCGAGAAATACGAGATCAAACACTGGGAAATAGATCGTCCCGACAGCCTCAAAGATTTTATTGCCCTGGTGAATCGCATCCGCAGGGAAAATACTGCATTACAGTCAAATTCAAATCTGCACTTCCATCAGGTGGATAATGACCAGCTTATCTGCTTTTCCAAGCACAACGATGATTTTTCCAATACTGTACTGGTGGTGGTGAACCTGGATCCATATCATACTCATTCCGGCTGGATGGAGATATCTCCGGATGTCATCAGGTTTGAGCGCAAGCAGCCATACCAGATGCATGACCTGTTAAGCGGGGCGCGTTTTTTGTGGTATGAGCAGCGTAATTTTGTAGAGCTCAATCCATCGGTGTGCCCGGCTCATATTTTCGCAGTCAGAAAACGTATACGTACAGAAAAAGAATTCGATTATTTCATGTGACGCCTGATGTTGTATGTAAAATGTTGTTCAATTCAGGCAGGTGGAGAATAGAAACCCATGCAGGATAACAGCCACTGGTATCAGGACGCAATTTTCTATGAGGTGCATGTGCGTGCTTTTTATGATGCCAATGGGGATGGCAGGGGTGATTTTGGTGGCCTGATGCAGAAACTTGACTATATCAAGGATCTGGGAGCGGACTGCGTCTGGCTGCTGCCCTTTTACCCTTCCCCCCTCAGGGACGATGGCTATGATATTGCGGATTTTATAGATATACACCCCGATTATGGAAACATGGACGAGTTCCAGTCATTTCTGGACAGGGCACATCAGCTGGGTATACGTGTAATTGCCGACCTGGTCTTCAATCACACCTCTGACCAGCATCCCTGGTTCCAGCAGGCACGGCGGTCGGTCACTGCCAGGGAACATGATTACTATGTGTGGAGCAAAGATGCGCAAAAATATAGCGAGGCGCGTATTATTTTCCTTGATACAGAGAAGTCCAACTGGTCCTATAATGAAGAAACCGGCGAATATTACTGGCATCGTTTTTTCAGTCATCAGCCTGACCTGAATTATGCCAATCCCGAAGTGAGAGAGGCTATGATCGAAGTGGCTTTTTCCTGGCTGGACAGGGGGTTGGATGGGCTGCGGTGTGATGCAGCACCATATCTTTTTGAGCGGGAGGGTACCAACTGTGAAAACCTGCCGGAGACGCATGCTTTCTTTAAGGAATTCCGCAGCAGGATGGACATAAAATATGCTGATCGTATCCTGCTGGCAGAGGCCAATCAGTTACCTGCTGATGTGAGGCAATACTTCGGAGAAGGCGATGAGTTCCATATGGCCTTTCATTTTCCCCTGATGCCTAATATATTTATGGCATTGTCCAGGGAAAACCGCCAGCCCATTATCAATGTTATGAGCCATACTCCGCCTCTTCCTGATGGCTGCCAGTGGGGCATATTCCTGCGCAATCATGACGAAGTCACGCTTGAGATGGTAACTGCCCTGCAGCGGGCATATATGTGGCAGACTTATGCCTCGGATTCCAGAATGCGGCTGAACCTGGGCATCCGCCGCAGGCTTGCTCCCCTGGTGGATAACGACCGTCGCAAAGTAGAGCTGCTCAACAGCATCCTGCTGACCATGCAGGGCAGCCCGGTGCTGTACTATGGTGATGAAATCGGCATGGGGGATAATATCTACCTGGGAGACCGCAATGGCGTGCGTACACCCATGCAGTGGTGTCTCGACCGTAATGCAGGCTTTTCTCAGGTTGATCCCGAGCAGCTTTATCTGCCAGTTATCAGCAATGCAGTCTACGGCTACCAGAGTATCAATGTAGAAGCCCAGCTGCGTACACCCAGCTCGCTGCTGAACACCATGAAAAACTTGATTGCAGTGCGCAAAAAGCATCAGGCTTTTGGTCGGGGAACATTGGAGTTTCTCAGGCCGAGGAACAGCGCCGTGCTGGCTTATCTGCGCCGTTATAACAATGATACGCTGCTAATCGTGCAGAATCTGGCCAATTCGTCCCAGCCCGTGGAACTGGACCTGAAACAATATAAAGGCGCCATACCCATCGAGATGCTGGGGGAAATACGTTTTCCGCGCATAGGTGAACTGCCCTATCTTCTGACCTTGAGCCCTTATGGTTTTCTCTGGTTTCGGCTGGAGACAAAACATATGGTCTGATACTTTACTGTCGGGTTGTGTTAAGGATATGCTGGAAAAAGTAGGCACATCGCAAAAAAAGCTGGAGCATTACAGCAGTATAGTGGGGACATCTTTGCTGGAGGAAATCTCTCAGCTCGGGAGAGATTTATCTGGACTGCGCATCTGCCATCTGACTTCGACACCTTTCGGTGGGGCCATCCCGGAGGTGCTTTTCAGCGCAGTGCCACTGGAAATCGATGCAGGTCTGGAGACGGACTGGTACGCACTTGCTGTGAAGGAAGATCTGCTGAAAACCTTCAAAGCTATGCAGAACAGCCTGCAGGGAGATTCCTGGGAAATCACCTCCCGGGAGCAGCAGCTGTACCTTGATTACAATCTGCAGATCGCCAGAGCATTTCCCTCAAATAACTATGATGTGGTGATTGTGCATACACATCGCGCCCTGGCCATGCCTTATTTCAGCGCTCAGAATCAGAAAACACGCTGGGTATGGCGTTCCCATCTCGACACAACCAGCAGCTCCGCTTCTGTCTGGTCTTTTCTGAGTCCCGTTATGGATCCATATGATGCCGCCATATTCACCTCACAGGAGTTTGTCCCGTCAGGCCTGGCTTTCCCCCGGGTGGTATTAATGACGCCGGCTATAGATCCCCTGAGCTTGAAAAACCGTGATATCCCGCTGGATAAATGCACTGATTTTGTTTCTGATTTTGGCCTCGATACAGACCGCCCCATCCTGCTGCACGTCTCAAGGCTCGACCGCTGGAAAGACCCGCTGGGCCTGATCAAGTGTTATTTCCTGGCCAAGGATGAGATTCCAGATCTGCAGCTGGTCATTATCAGCTCGCTGACACTGGATGATCCTGAGACTTTTTCTACTTTGCACCTTGTAGATGCCGAGGCTTCCAAGGATGTCGATATTCATGTTTATACCAATATAGATGGTGTTGGTGACCTTGAGGTGAATGCCTTTCAACGCACTTGTACGCTGGGGATACGTAAATCTTTACGTGAGGGTTTTGGCCTGTCTATAGCGGAAATGCTGTGGAAAGGTAAACCGGTGCTGGGAAGTCATACGGGTGGTATCCCGTTGCAGCTTTCCGGCAAGCTGAGCTACTGCCTGGTGCAGAATATTGAGGAATGCAGTGCTAAAATAGTGCGTCTGGTGAGAGATGCCGATTATTGCAGGGAGCTGGGCCTTGTAGGGCAGGAACATGTTCGCAGCAAATTCCTTATCCCGCGGCTGGTGCGGGACGAGCTAAAGCTGATACAAAGTCTGGTGCAGAAGTCATCGTGATTTGGGATTGCTGCATTTGCCCTGAGTGTATAGTAAATGTCGCTTAAATACGATATCGAGGAGCAAAACCTGTGCGCTGACAGACTGGCAGCCGAATTGCCGGCGGTGGCAAATGCATTACCCCTGGATTATCTCAAGGCACAGCGCTGGTTTGGCAGTAAGTCCCTGGATATACGGGCAGTGGAACTATATGATGCGGCAATAATGGAGCAGAACCTCTCTTATGAGGTTCTGCTGCTGCTCGAAATCCACTATATGCAGAAAGCTGAGGCGGACCTGTATTTCCTGCCCCTTGTCATTACCGAATCTCCCTCAACTGCGAGTATCATGCAAATTGTCACACTGGGCAAAACCTACTATATTATGGACGCGCTGCAGGATGAGCCATTTCTCAGGCGGCAGCTTACCCTGCTGGCAAGTGCATGCAAAATCAACGCCGGCAAAGGCAGCTTTGAATATGAAAATATAAGGCCTCTCTTGAGCAGCAAAAAAGCGCAGGCAGCAATGCAGAATATCAAGCGTGTAACAGCACAGCAGAGTAATACTTCGACTATATATAGCGAAAGCTACATTATGAAGACCTTCCGTCATTTATCCCCGGGCATCAGCCCCGACCTGGAAATCCCACTGTTTTTGATCAGGAGAACAAATTTCAAATTCAGTGCTCCCGTAGCTGGCTATATCCAGTATCACAGCAGGGACAAGTTCAGTACGACCATAGCCTCATTGCAGCTTTTCCAAGCCAATCAGGGAGATGGCTGGCGATATACCCTGCGGTACCTCGATGATTTATATAATGAGATACTGGCCTACGAGGCCTCTGCAGCCGGCCAGGGTGATACAACAGCTGCTATCAGGAATAAGCTGGTACGCAGGTATTCTGCAGAATACCTGCGGCAGATTTATGGGCTGGGTGAGATTACGGGTAAATTGCATACGGCTCTAGCCTCTGTGCGGGACGAGCCTGTTTTCGCACCTGAAGTGATTACGGCTGCGCAAAGTGAGATGTGGATGGCGCAGCTGCGGGACTATACCGATGACGTCATGCGGGAGTTAGGCTCCGGCATTTCCATGTTTGCTGCACCTCTTCGCAGAAGCATCGCAGCGCTTATTGAACACAGGGAGGATTTGAAACAACAGATTAAGGGTTTGCAACTGATGTCCCGCGCGGGCTTGTTCAAGACGCGTTATCATGGAGACTATCATCTGGGCCAGGTCCTCAAGACGGATGATGGTTTTACCATTATTGATTTTGAAGGCGAGCCGGCGCGCTCTCCGGCAGAGAAAAGGTTAAAACACAGCCCACTGAAAGATGTTGCCGGCATGCTGAGGTCCTTTAACTATGCCCTGTACACGAAGCTGTTTGCCCTGGCGCAGGGAGAGACTGTTCAACCTGGAAACATGGAGGCATGGGGCAGAGCCTGGGAGCAATGCGTCAGGCAGGCTTTTTTGGAAGGCTATTTCATCAGCGCCGGGCTTAAGCGGGGCAGAAGGGGTCCAGGAGATGCTGTAAAAAGCGCCTTGACCGTTTTCCAGATGGGAAAGGCGCTATATGAGATGCGCTATGAGATGAATAACAGGCCGGACTGGATTGAGATACCGCTGAAATATCTTTTAACGCTGATAAACTAGCACCAGAGGGGTAAATTAGTTAGTATAGAGTAAGGGACAGGAGGGTTATGAGGTTGATTGTCAGGGTTTATCCGCTTTCTGTAAGAGGGAGTGACATATGAGTTATGTCATGGTAGTAGATGATGATCCCGGCATCTTGCAGTTGATCAGGACTGGCCTGCGTAAAGCAGGTTATGAGGTGGGTTATGCAGAAACAGCCGAAGAAGCCCTGGCCAAGATAGCGAAAAGGAAACCGGATATTCTAATTACAGATGCCATGATGCCGGGCAAGGACGGCTATGCCCTTGCACGCGAGCTGCGCAATATGGCGGAAACCAGAGCTCTGCCAATCATCATGCTGACGGCATTACAGCAGGAACAGGATGCCCTCAAGGCTTTCAGGGAGGGTGTGGATGATTTTATCAGCAAACCTTTCAGTATGCCTGTACTTCGTGCCCGTATCAATGCTTTGCTGATCAGAGTACAGGCTTTTAACAATGTATTGCTGCCTGTGCTACCCGAGTTGCCTGTCAAAGAAACAGCTTTGCCCCAGCGTATTTCCAGCGACATCCCTGCCCTGGATCAGGCTCTGGAGGGCGGTATTCCGCTGGGAAGCAATGTGCTGGTTATGGGCGAAACGGGAGCCGGTAAAAGTACCCTGGCACGTCGCTTTATCGCAGCCGGCCTGCAGAACAGGGAGCGGTGCATGCTGATCACGCTTGACGATGATCCTGCCATGATCAGGAGTATCCTGGATGGATTGCTGGTAAAGGGGAATTTACGCCAATATGAGCAGGATAAATTTTTCCGTCTGGTGGATTGTTATAGCTGGAACAGAGGAACGGCCAAGAGCGAGGAAAAGTTTGCTATCAGCGGCATGATGGAGTTGAATCAGCTCGCCTCCATTGTCTCAGATGCCGGTACAGAACTCGGTCAGACAATTACGGAAAAGCTGGGTGGCAGGAGAGTAGTGGATTCTGTCAGCAGTTTGTTTGTTAACTTTGAGCTGGTGCAGGTACAGCGTTTTTTAGCTCAACTGGCACGCACAGCCTCGGCATATGGCGGTGTTGCCACCATATTTATACTTGAAGCGGGCGCCGTCAGCGAGCGAGAGCTAAATAATGTGAAATACCTCATGGATGTGGTGCTTGAATTAAAACTCGAGGAGCTGCACCTGGCAAGGGTGGTAAATATGAAATGGTCTAAATTTTCCCGGGAATGGGTATCTATTGAAGGATAATATGCTTCAGGTGTACGACTATATCTGTACAGGAGGGGGAGAGAGCCATGAGTGCCTTTATTGAAAAGCATCCCGAGCTGCTCAATTTGAGTCCGGATGAATCAAGGGTATATGCCTTTCTAAATCAGGAGGGTGAATCTTCAGCCAAAATCATCAGTGATAGATGTGACATCCCTTTTTCCAGGATTCACGGTGTGCTGTACAGCCTGCAGCAAAAAGAACTTATTTTCAGCAGGGGAGAAACACCCAAGCTCTTTACCCTGCGCTTCAAGGAGCCGGGGTTGGCCCGCTATTCTGCCTGAATTATATGTAAAACGGGGGAAAAGAGGAGAAGATGAAAGAGATAAAAAGAGCGCCTACAGGAATCAGCGGATTTGACGAGCTGGTTGAAGGCGGCCTGCCGCAGGGACGTACTATTCTGCTGACCGGAGCTGCCGGTTCCGGCAAGACCACCTTTGGTATGCAGTTTCTCTATAATGGAGCCACCAGATACGGCGAAAATGGCGTTTATGTTACGCTGCAGGAAGAGCTGGCAGATATTATTCAAGATATGGGCCGCTATGGCTGGGATATCCAGGATCTGGTAAATCAATCTAAACTCAGATTTGTGCAGCCTCCGGTGCCCTTTGAAATTTCCGGTCAGGAAATAAACATCGATACCATGCTTGATCTGATACATAAAAAGGTTATGGAGATCGGTGCCAGCCGTATTGTTTTCGACTCCCTGGCGCAGCTTGGTTTGCCCTATACCGACGTTATTTCGTTGCGTAGAGATATCATGCGTTTAAATTCATTGTTGCGTGAGCTTGGTTGCACTAACATTCTATTGACAGAAATGATGGAGGAAAGCCGTAAATACAGCCTTTACGGTGTGGAAGAATTTATTACCCAGGGCGTAATCGTACTGCATTCGACGCCTGCTTACCGTGCGCTGCAGATAACAAAGCTGCGCGGTACTAGACATGATACCAGCCTTAACCGGATGCGAATTACAGACAAGGGAATTGTTGTTATTCCCGGCGAGGTACCATTCTAACAGGCCGTGAAATCATTCCAGCTCATGGGTGGGAATAGCATATGCTTGAGCTAATTCAAAACTGGGCCGATATACTAATTCCCCTTGGCATCTTCCTGCTAATCCTTGTGACCGGGTATTCCCTGTGGAGGATAGGCTGGAGCATATTCGACAGGTGGGCTGACAAGACACAATGGACGGGCAATATTGCAGTCATCAGTACTGTAAAAACGCCTTCCTTTATCTGGTTTGTCATTATCGGACTGGCTGTTTCCCTTGAATTTTCGCCAATACCTGAAAATTGGGCGTCACCGGCAGGAAAAACACTGTGGACAATACTGCTACTGTCCATAATCTGGGTCTTTATCAGGATGGGCGACAGGGTAATCCGCATCTATGCCTCCAAAGTTGACATCCCTGGGCCGTATTTGATGATTGCCAGGCGCTCCGTACTGGTGCTTTTAATCGTGGTTATGATATTGACAGCGCTGAGCATCTGGGGTGTCCCTACCAATGCAGCCCTGCTTGGCATTGCCATACTGGTCTTGATTGCATTCCTGGCATTACGTGACCTGCTGGCAGATATCTTCGCAGGGCTTGAAATAAGCGCCAGTGGCAGTATCAAAAAACGTGACTACATCATGCTCAGCACAGGAGAGGAAGGCTATGTGCTGGCCATAGGTATAAGGACAACGAAGATCAAGACGGGCCAGGATAGTGTTGCTTCCATTGCCAACAGTAGACTGCACAAGACGATTGTCACCAATTACGGTCAGTATTCCATGAAACCGGAGTATGACAGGTTAAGGGAGTATACAAACAGGATTGAGACTCTTACCCAGGAAATATCCTCACAGCGCGATGAAATCGGGACAATCCTGTCTAGCCTGGCTGAGGGCATACTGGTACTGAATCAGGCTAACGAAATCGTATCTACAAATCCAGCTGCGGCCAGTCTGCTGGACCGGCCTGATGCAGATTTGATCGGGAAAAGATTGGAGACATATTTAGGCTTCTCGCGGGAAGATTTGCTACATATTTTATCCAAGCAGGCTCAGGATTCTACCTATATAGTAAAAAAGAGGTACCAGAAAAAAGTTTACAGCTTGAATGTACAATCACTGCCAGGAGAGGATGAACGGGGCGGCCGTATAATTGTAGCTATACATGACATCACCGAAATGGACCGTGTGGACCAGATGAAGACCGAGTTTGTTTCCATGGTTTCCCATGAACTTAAGACCCCGCTGACTTCAATCAAGGGATATATCGATATGATACTGGATGGAGAGGCGGGTATGATTAATTCAGAGCAGAAGAACTATCTGGAAGTGGTCAGGAGCAGTGGAGAAAAACTAATGCTGCTGGTGAATGATCTGCTGGACATTTCACGTATAGAGGCTGGCAAAATCGAGCTAAAGACAAGACCGGTTATCCTGAATCATACGATTAATGCGGTAGTCACCTCTATGCATACTCAACTGGAGGCAAAAAAGATACAGCTCAAGCTGGATTTTGAGTCAGACCCCATCACTGTCATGGCAGATGGCATGCGCCTGAACCAGATATTGACCAATTTGCTGGATAATGCCTGCAAATATACGCGGGAGGGCTCAAAAGTTATAGTAAAAGCGCGAAGAGAAGGTAGTTTTGCCCATATCGATGTAATAGACTCTGGTATTGGTATTTCTGCGGAAGACCAGGCCAGAATATTTACCCGCTTTTACAGGGTGGACAATTCCCTGACACGAAAGACAGGCGGCACCGGGCTGGGTTTAAGTGTGGCCAAAGCGCTGGTGGATATGCAGGGTGGTCGCATGTGGGTGCAAAGTGAACCGGACAAGGGCAGCACTTTCAGCTTTAGTCTACCACTGCAGACAGTGAATCAGCCGGTATAGGGCTAGGACGTTAGCAATATAATTTCTGCCGGTCGCAGTTGAATTTCACCCGGATGAGAAATTAATGCACCAAGCGCCGCATCGTCACGGCAAATACGGTAAATTTTAAATTTGCCATGGTCTGATGTAAGTGGCTGAAGGGATGTAGCCGCAGGCCTGTTCTGATCCTTATTGATTATAATAAGGGCCTTTTTACCGGGAGCCTTTTTACTGCGCCTGGACAAGACTACAGTATTGCTATCGTGTTGCAGCAGCTTAAAATTTCCTTCGCCCTGCAGCAGGGGCAAATCCATTTTCAGCTGGTTAATACGTCTGATGAATTTTGTCAGGTCGAAGGCTGGTTTTTCCCAGCCCCCGGGCCGTGTTTTAACTACATCAAGCCTGGTTCTGAAGCCAAACTCGTAGCCAATGGGCAGCATCAAGCCGGCGGAGAATAGTGCAGCAAAGGCATAACGCTGCCGCTGAACAGCCTCACTGCCATCCGTATCTGCTGCCAGTCTGGAAGTGTCATGTGTCTCGGGAAAAGATATGGAGGGCGCAATACGGCCGAAGGCAGCATGCTGCTGCAGACACCAGGGCTGTTCAAAGTCCCACCATTTGGAGCTATTGAAAAAATAGTTGAAACCAGCCTGCCTCAGGGACAGCGTTTGTTTTACTGTACAGCCCAGCGTTTCGGCGAAAAAGAGCACGTTTGCATCTCGCTGCTGTGCTTTTTGAATTAAGAAACGCCAGAGCTCTGCAGGAACTTTATAGGCGGCATCGCAGCGGAAGGCGAAAAACCCCATATGCTGGTAAAACTCTATCAGTTTGTCCCAGTAATCCCACAACCCAGCCTTGTCAGGCGAATTCTGATTGTCTATTTCAGCCAGATCTCCCCAGACAGTCACTTTGCTGGCATCATCGGGGTCTACAGCACAGGGACTCAGGATTCCACCTGAGGCATTATGCAGGTACCATTGCGGGTGCTTATTGGTAAGCGGGCAGTCACGGGCAGTGTGGTTGATAATCAGATCCATTACGGGTAACAGGCCTGCTTCCCTGCATTTGTGAAGGGTGTCCTTTAAAAGGTCCAATCCTTTACCCTCTGCTCCAGCAGGCACAAAGAGTGGATTTACCCTGTAATAGTCCTTGACGGCATACAGGCTGCCAGAAAAACCGGGAAAGTGAAAGGAGTTGATAAAGAGCAGATTGAAGCCCATATCACGGGCACGTCTGGCATGCTGCGGCCAGTGCGTCATCTCCCCAGCCAGTGGCGGGAATAGATTATATATAAGGGGAACCTCAATTTGAGATGACATAGGCAAATTCCGGGAAATATTTTAAGTGCATGTGAAGTTTATACATTCTACCTGAATACGGGTTAAGTTTGTAGTCACCTGCCTGCAGCTACTGCAAAAGAGGCGCTGAACACCTCCTGCCATACATAGGTTAAGCCAGTAATCCCCCATTCACATTTGATCGGGAGGTAGACATGAAGGCAGATGCATTAAAGCCTTTCGGCACTCTAAAAAAAACTGCTATAATAGAGAAATTATTGTTAATATTCAATAATAGCAAGTTGATCTATGGCAAGAAAAATTATTCCTGGAAGATCTTATCCACTGGGTGCCACCTGGGTTGGAGAAGGTGTTAATTTTGCAATTTACTCAGAAAAAGCCACCCGGATAGAGCTGTGTCTTTTTGATAGGGCACAAGCGCATATAGAGGTGGAGCGCATACCGCTGACCGAAGTCACTGCACATGTATGGCATTGCAGTGTGCCTGGCCTTGGCACGGGGCAGCTATACGGGTATCGGGTTCATGGGCCATTTAAACCGGAGGAGGGGCTGAGGTTTAATCCCGCCAAGCGGTTGATTGACCCGTATGCCAGATGTATCATGGGTCAGATCAACTGGGATGCTCCAGCTTTTGGCTATAAGCTTGGTGACGAGAATGAAGACCTCTCCTTGGATGACAGGGATGATGCCTGGGGAATACCCAAATGCATGGTTGTTGACTCCTCTTTTCCCTGGGAAGATGATCGGCCACTACGCATTCCCTGGAATAAAACAGTGATATACGAGACTCATGTAAAAGGGCTAACATGGCGGCACCCTGATGTCCCTGCCGAACAGAGGGGAACCTATGCAGGGCTGGCATCAGCCCCCATGCTCGAATACTGGAAAAAACTTGGCATTACTGCAGTAGAACTGATGCCGGTGCATGATTTTATCAGCGAAAAACATCTGGTTGAGAAGGGATTAAGGAATTACTGGGGCTACAACACGGTCAATTATTTTGCTCCGACATCGCTGTACTCCAGTTCCCGGGATAACGGGGGACAGGTTGCCGAATTCAAGGCCATGGTCAAGACCTTACACCGGGCGGGGATTGAAGTAATACTGGATGTTGTCTATAACCATACTGCTGAGGGTAATCAGATGGGACCTACTCTGAGCTTAAGAGGCATAGACAATACCACATATTACAGGCTGGTACATGATAATCCCCGCTACTATAAGGATTACACCGGCACCGGCAACAGCTTGAATGTAAATCATCCACAGGTACTCAAGCTGGTCATGGACAGTTTGCGCTACTGGGTTACAGAAATGCATGTGGATGGTTTCCGCTTTGATCTGGCGTCAGCGCTGGCGAGGGAGCTGGAAGACGTGGATAAACTGTCAGCTTTTTTCGATATTATTCATCAGGATCCTGTGCTTTCCCAGGTTAAACTGATTGCTGAGCCCTGGGATATAGGCAAAGGCGGTTATCAGGTGGGCAATTTCCCTATATTATGGACTGAATGGAATGGCAAGTACAGGGATACAGTGAGGAGCTTCTGGAAGGGAGAGGATGGCAAGATGGCAGAACTGGGTTACCGGCTCACTGGCAGTAGCGATCTTTATCAGTGGGATGGCAGGCATCCCTCGGCCAGTATTAATTTCCTTATCGCACATGATGGTTTTACACTGCATGATCTGGTTAGCTATAACCATAAACATAATGAGGCAAACCTGGAAAATAATCTGGATGGAGCCAATGACAACAATTGCTGGAACTGCGGGGTTGAGGGCCCCACAGAAGACAACGCTGTTATCGCACTGCGGGAACAGCAGAAGCGCAATTTTCTGGCCACATTACTGCTCTCACAGGGTGTGCCCATGCTTTGTGGTGGCGACGAAATCGGCAGGACACAGATTGGCAATAATAATGCCTATTGCCAGGATAATGAGACCAGTTGGTATGATTGGAATCTTGATGAGAGGAAAGAGGCGCTATTGCAGTACGTCAGTGACCTGATCCGTATTCGCAGTGAGCATCCCGTTTTTCGCAGGCGTAAATTTTTCCAGGGTCGCCCCATCCACGGTACCAGGGTTAAAGATATCATGTGGCTGCGGCCGGATGGCAGGGAGATGTCAGAAAAAGACTGGGAGGCGAGTTGGGTACGCTCCGTGGGCATCCGCCTATCCGGGGAAAATACTGAAGAGATCAATGATAACGGTGATGCCTTGGTAGATGAAGATTTCTTTATTATTCTGAATTCAAATCACGATAACATGAACTTTACTGCGCCAAAATTTATTCCCGGCGGGAAATGGGAACCGGTACTGAATACAGGCACTTCTGCGCTGACACCAGTGGCTGGGGTTATAGAAAGCGGTAAGCCTGTCAGTGTTGCAGGCCGCTCCCTGGTATTATTGCGCCGTATTAGAGAGAGTTAAACACCGCCAGGTATTTATTCCGTAAGCTCGAGTACAGCGACAGGGAATGTGCTGAAAATCTCAGCCAAAGGCAGAATAACGGTATCTTCATGCTGGATTGGAGTGATATTTGTGGCGGTAAATATATTATGATATGTTTGGCCGGTCTCTTCTTTGTGCAGCAAGATATACGAATCTCCCCAGGCCGAATGTCCCAGAGGTTCTGTGGTGGCATTTTGAGTCAGGCCGCCTATTAATACGGGTACAATTACCAGGCACTTTCTCCTTCCTTTCTGCCAGGCAAAAGCGCATACATGCGTCTTTTTTTCGCCCATGGCCTTCAGCGGGATGTAGGAGCCAGATTGAAATAGTTCTTTATCCATGTTACGGCGGTAATTGAGCGATTTCCAGGTGATATATAACTTTATCTGCCCATCCTCTTTGCTGTGAAGAAGTTCCTCCGCCAGTGCAGCTTCGCCCCCCACCCGGGACAGGCGTTGTTTCATCTGTTTGAGCATATTCATGCGCTGGGAGAAATTGACCTTCCTGCGATTATCTGGATCGGTTAAATTGAAGGCAAAAAGTTCATTTCCCTGGTACAGGTCGGGGACGCCGGGCGAAAGGATTTTGAGCACAACTTGAGATAGAGAATTATACAAGCCACAGTTGGCAATCGTTGTCTGGAAATTAAGCATATCTGTGATAAAAGTGTTATCCGGGGCAGGGCGCAGTATTTCTGAAATAAACCTGTTCAAGCCCTCCTCGTAGGCAGAGTTGGGACTTATCCAACTGGTGTGCTGCTTGGCCTCTCTAACAGCTTTTAACATATGATTTTTTATTCTTTCGCTATATATGTCCAGTGTGCTTTTATCACAGGGGTCTAATGGATAGCTGCCTGCAATTATCTGGTAAAGGTAATATTCGTCATTGGCATCAGGGACATTCTCTCCTACCTGAACTGATCTTTTATTCCGGTTGATATGACTCCAGCGCTGCAGTGCGTTTTTCCAATCCTGTGGAATTTCGGAAATCACATTGAGCCGTGCCCGCACGTCCTCGCTGCGCTTTGAATCATGGGTGGAAGTACTGACCATGGAGAAGGGTGCATTCCTTAGACGGTAGCTGTTGTGCTTATGAAACTCGTCGACAGAATTGCCAAAGCGGTGTGGATTGGATCCCACTTCATTCAGGGAAATGAGCGGATTATAAATATAAAAAGCCGTATCCTCCATGCCCTTGGCCATAACCGGCCCGGTGAATTGCTGAAATCTCATGGTAAAAAGCCTTTGCTCATCCCTGTCATCCTTATCCATGTCAGGGGAATATTCCAGCAGCAATGTATTTTTAAGAAAATCCAGCACCACGGGGCTCAAGGCAGGGTTACGTTTCTTGGCCTCTGCTACCGCAATATTAATAACCGAGCGGTCATTTTCATCGATATGTTCAGTATAGGCATTGATGTAGGTGCGGTATGCCGGGAAGCAGGCAGTCACCTCCCTGATGGCATCCCTCAAGCTGTTAAGAGTTAAATCTCTATATATTTTCGTCCGTTCCGAAACTCTGTTGAGCTGATGCGCCAGCATATTTAATTCGGCAGACATGGAAGTCTTCAGTACCAGGTTTTTACATTCATAGACTACATCCTGAAAGCTGCGTGTTTTTCCTGTAAACCATCTATAGGTGTTGTGCATTGCTGTCTCATTCTTTTTATTGATAAAAATGCCGTTGAGCATAGCTGAAAACTCATATCCAGTGGTGCCTGCCACCGGCCAGCTTGGCTTTAAGTCTTCCTTAGCAGCAAGAATTTTTTCCACCACGATATAGACAGGATTAAATCTTTCAGGATCATCATTTGACTCTGCTCTTTTCACTTCGAAGCGCCTTAGTAAGTCCCTTCTAAGCTTTGCTGGCTCAATCTCATCTGGATTATATTTGCCATCAGCCAGTTGCATGGCAATTTCGGTGAAGTACTGGCGCTGCAGCCGCCTGAGGTATTCACCAGGCAGAAATAATCCGTCTACATGATCGATGCGCAGTCCGCCTATCTTGCCTGTTGCAAGAAGTTCCAGAACTAGCTTATGGGTTGCTGAAAAGACATTGAAATCCTCCATGGTTAAAGCTACCAGCTCGTTTATATCAAAAAAGCGCCTGTAATTAATCTCTTCGCCTGCAACACGCCAAAAACTCAGCCGGTAAACCTGTTCTTCGAGCAGCAGATGCAAATTGTCAAAGCTGGACATCTGCCCCACGATGCCGTTAATCTCCCTGATACGTGCCTGGACGGCCCTTTTCACACTACTATTTCTGGAAAGGAGAGCATTCAGTCGCCTTTTAATGACTTCATTTTCCCTTTTTCTCTGGTTATATAATTCGCCATTAACCTTGGTACGTTCCGGCAGATTATTGTAAGCAGTGATGATACTTTGAAACTCCATGAAATCCGCATTGTTCTCGTCAAGCGCAACCTTCAATCTATCCAGGCATGGCTGCAGGATATGAGTAATGGTTCTGGGGTCAATGGGAAATGTGTGATCTCTATATTTGATACTGAAGACCCCTGTATCAAGGGATAGTTTAATATGGCCGTTCTCCAGTACATTGCCGTAAAGGTCTTCCAGCACAGGCAGCAGCACTTTTCCCTTGAGTTCTTCTTTGACCGGCGTCCAGTCGATGTCAAAATATCTGGCATATGGAGAGCTTGCCCCATTTTCCAGCACATCGGCCCACCACATATTTTCAAAGAGCCCCATGTGATTGGGTACTAGGTCAAGGATATGGCTCATATTGTATTTTTTGAGCGACTGGCAAAGCTTCTCGAAATCTGCTTTGGAGCCGATCTCCGGGTTAAAGCTGTTATAGTCAACGATATCATAACCGTGCAGGCTGCCATGTCTGGCCTTAAAGTATGGCGAGAGATAGACATCCGTGATACCAAGATCGTGCAAATAAGCCGTGATATTGCGCACGTCATTAAATCTAAAATATCTGTTTAACTGCAGGCGATAGGTTGAAACGGGGATACGCCTTATATTTTGGATATATTTACTGGTGTAGTCATAGATGCCTTCGGCGAAGCTGTTAAGCATGATTATCCTTCCGACCTCTTGTTTTCAAACTAATCTTCTACGCTTAATAATTTACCACTAATAGCGTTTATTTTATAGTTTATATGATTGCCTTGTGTGTTTTTTGGCTTGAAGACAGATAACGTTGCTATTATATTCTGCTAAAATAAGAGGTCAAGGGATTTTTGCGACAGGGGGGAGTTTCAGCACAGCAGATGTTTAATCGGGGAAGTTATCCAGCATGATACAGAACCAGCCAGAG
>CAZTHJ010000007.1:0-18421 GCA_964613565.1 uncultured Dehalococcoidales bacterium
GTGTTCGGCTTGATGGGAAAGTAGTAATTGTTACAGGAAGCGGCAAGGGCATTGGCAGGAGTATAGCGATATCCTTAGCTAACGAGGGTGCCAGAGTTATTATAAATGCCAGAAGTAAATCCAGCAAACCCGGAATGATGGTAGCTGATGATGTAGTAGAGGAAATCAAGAATCTTGGCGGGACAGCGGCCGCCAGCTATGATTCGGTCATCGATAAGGAGGGGGCAGAAAGACTGATCAATACTGCCATAGATAAGTTCGGCCAACTTGACGTTCTGGTCAATAACGCCGGTATCATCAGGGATAGAATGATCTGGAATATGACGGATGAAGAATGGGACGATGTCATTAAAACCCATTTATACGGCCACTTTTACTGTACCCGTGCAGCAGTAAACGTCATGAGAGAGGCTATTAAACAGGGCAGGCAAAAGAATGGGAAAATCATCAACAGTACCTCCTATGCCGGCCTCAAAGGAAATGCAGGTCAGGCAAACTACAGCGCCGCCAAAGCCGGTATAATCGGCTTCACGAATTCATGCGCACTGGCTTTATGGAAAAACGGCATTACATGCAATGCCATCCTGCCCAGAGCACTGACAGGCATGACCGATTCCATTCCAGACGATCAAATGAGAAAGCTGGCAGCCAACCGCGGTGTAGCCGGTGCAGATACTTTGCCCATGGATGACCTGAAGAAGAAGTTTATCGGCGGCTCGCCTGACGCCATAGGCCCCATGGTATGCTGGCTCGCCAGTAATGAGGCCAACGAGATTAATGGCCAGATATTTTTAATAATGGAAGGGCGCATGGGGATTTTCAGGCCAATGGAAGAAACGAGACAGGTGTTTGACGACGGTATTATTTCCACTGATAAAATGTGGAAAATCATGCCTACATTGACGGCAGGTTTGATCAATCCTGCTATTTAAAATAGATGATACAAAGAATTCTTACACGCCAGTGGGTTTTTGAATCGTCCGGCATTTTAGGATCCATATATGCCGCTTGCCTGAAGTAATTGATATAAGTCTGGATTATTGATATAGTACAAAGCAAAACAGGAGGCGTGCTGTGAGTATTGAGTGGCTAAGAGATCTTGTCATATGTATCTACGGTATCGTAGGTGTCATCGTTCTTATCTTTATTTCTGTAATCTGCTTTATGCTTTACAGGAAAGCACAAAACGTGATGAACTCCGTAAAGAGCACCACGGAAAATGTGAATAACGTCATTGCCACTGTCAAGGAAGAATTCATCAGCCCAGTACTAGAGATTACAGCAATGTTCCAGGGTATTAAGCAAATTGCGGCCCTGATTAGTGGAATATTCAAAAAATCTGGAAAGGAGAAGCATGAACGATAGAGATGCGGGCGGTTTTTTTGCAGGTATTGTTGTTGGGGCTATCATTGGAGTTGCCTTAGGTTTTCTTTTTGCCCCCAGAGCTGGTGAGGAAACCAGAGAGGTTCTTCTGCAAAAAGCCTCTGAGGCCAAAGAAAAAGCCAGTGAATTATCCGGCAAAGTGCGCAAAGTGGCCTCTGAAGTACAGGAAAAATTCCAGGCCTAAGGGCAATTTACCTGATGCCAATCCTATTTCCGCTTTGCGGATGCCCTGTTGTATGTTATATTAATTCCATCAGGGAGATAAGGCGTATATATAATTAATTGGGCCGTGGCAAAATCTTGAGGGCTGGATCCTGAGTTAGTGTTCTTCTATTTCCCTTTACCGGCAGTGATTAATAGCATTTTATCGCCTAATTAGCATGCTGCAACAATATTTATGTTTTGTTCTATCAACTTTGAGCTGTATAAACTCATGGTTAAAATAAACAATCAGCTTCTCTCATGAGCATAAAATCACCTTCAAACAGTATCATCATCAAGGGAGCCAGAGAGCACAACCTGAAAAACATTGATGTTGTGATACCCCGGGATAAATTGATCGCCATTACGGGTGTTTCGGGTTCCGGAAAGAGTTCGCTGGCCTTCGATACTATATATGCTGAAGGACAGCGCCGCTATATGGAATCCTTGGCCGCATACGCGCGCCAGTTTCTGGGCAGAATGGAAAAACCGGAGGTCGATTATATTGAAGGCCTCAGCCCTGCAATTTCAATAGATCAAAAGGGACCTTCCCATAATCCCCGCTCTACATTGGGCACAGTCACAGAGATTTACGACTACTTAAGGCTGCTCTTCGCCAGGATAGGCCATCCGCATTGCCCTAAATGCGGCAGAGAAGTCTCGAAACAATCTATACAGCAGATTGTTGAAGAGGTAAAAAGAATTCCCTCTGCCAGGAGAATTATGATACTGGCTCCCGTTGTCAAAGACAGAAAGGGAGAGCACAAGAATATTTTTGATGACCTGAGAAAACAGGGATATGTGCGTGCAGAGGTCGACGGACGCCTGTATGACATCTCTGAAGAAATAAATTTGAATAAAAATAATAAACATACCATACAGGCAGTGGTGGACAGGCTGATTACGGGGGAGGAGGAAAGCAATATACGCATTGCAGATTCGGTGGAAACCGCACTTAAGCTGGGAGCAGGAATCGTTACCATAAAGGTGGCTGATGAAGGCGAACTGCTTTTTTCTGAACATTTTGCCTGTCCCTATTGCGGGATCAGCCTGGGAAATATCGCACCGCGCAATTTCAGTTTTAACAGCCCTCACGGCGCTTGTCCCGCCTGTACCGGCCTAGGCATCAAGCTCGAAATAGACCCCTCATTGGTTATCTCAAATAGAAATATCAGCATAGCGGAAGGCGCAATTGATATCATGGGATTCTCCAATTACCGCCTGGCGGAGATATCAACACTGGCTTACCGCCACGGCTTTTCAACGCATGTGCCGATAGCAAAACTCAGTGAAGAACATTTAAATCTAATTCTGTACGGTGAAAATGGCGAATCAGTAAAAGGAGATGCTTCTGCAGATTATTACTATAATAATAAATATGAAGGTGTGATACCCACTTTGCAGCGTCTTTACCGCGATACTGAGTCTATTAATGTAAGGGCATACATCGAGAGGTTCCTGGTATCTTCACCATGCCCAGTATGTCAGGGAAAACGGCTGAAACCGGAGGCCCTTGCAGTTACTGTCAGCGGTAAAAACATCATCGAAATTACCGGGCTATCCGCACACAATGCAGCCAGATGGGTTGAAACGTTATCCGGGGTAAAACAGGAACAGCGAGTTTTATCGGAAACGGAATATCTCATAGCAGCACAGATACTCAAGGAAATCAGGACAAGGATCAATTTTCTCATTGATATAGGTTTAGGTTACCTGACCCTGGACCGCCCCTCATCTACACTCAGCGGAGGCGAATTTCAAAGAATAAGACTGGCAACCCAGATAGGCAGCGGTCTAATGGGTGTGCTTTATATTTGTGATGAACCTACAATCGGCTTGCATCCGGCCGATATCTATCGTCTGGTGGATACCATGAAAAAACTGCGCGACCTGGGCAACACAGTGATTATCGTGGAACATGACGAAACTATGATGAGAGCGGCCGATCATATTATCGATATGGGTCCCGGAGCAGGAGAGAACGGCGGATATGTGGTCGCCTCAGGCGCTATCCAGGAGATTATGGATAACCCATCTTCACTAACAGGGCAATATCTCAGCAAAAAGAGGCGGATTGCCACCCCTGACAAACGCAGAAAGGGAAATGGGGAAAGGCTCGTTATCAAAAATGCCAGCGAAAATAATCTGAAAAATATAGATGTTATCATTCCTCTGGGCATGCTGGTATGCATCAGCGGGGTTTCAGGCAGCGGGAAAAGCACGTTAATTAATGAAGTTTTATATAAGAACCTTGCTCAGCAAATATACAGATCAAGAACCAGGCCCGGCCGCTGTGATGAAATTAGAGGCCTCGAACATATTGACAAGGTGATAAATATCGACCAGTCACCTATCGGACGGACACCAAGAAGCAATCCTTCTACATATACCGGAACTTTCACGCCGATCAGGGAATTATTTGCCACAGTGCCCGAGGCACGCATGAAAGGATACAAGCCCGGCAGGTTTTCCTTTAATGTTAAGGGAGGACGCTGTGAGACCTGCCAGGGCGCGGGATATATACAAATAGAAATGCAATTCCTGCCCGATGTCACAGTGCCTTGCGATATATGTAAAGGTAAAAGATACAACGAGGAAGCGCTGGAAGTTAAATTTAAAGGAAGGAATATTGCCGAAGTGCTCAATATGACGGTTGATGAAGCCTGTAATTTCTTTCAGAACATACCCCGCATAAAACGCAAACTGGAGACGCTTAAAGATGTCGGGTTGGGATATATCAAGCTGGGACAGCCTGCCCCCACATTATCCGGGGGAGAGGCTCAGAGAGTGAAATTAGCTGCAGAATTGTCGAAGCACAGCACCGGTAAAACGCTGTATATTTTGGACGAACCAACAACCGGCCTTTCCTTTTCAGATATAGACTGTTTGCTGCAGGTGCTGCAAAGATTGGCCAGCAAGGGTAATACCGTTATTATAATTGAACATCACATGGATGTCCTCAAGAATGCCGATCATATTATAGATCTGGGTCCCGGACCGGGTGATGATGGAGGCTATGTTGTCGCCACCGGCACACCTGAGGCGATAAGCCAGATCGAAGCATCGCATACAGGCCGGTATTTAAAAGAAACACTGAAATAGCTCCGAAGCGCGACAGGTTATTGACCTTTGGCAGTGACCGCCGGGTTAATTCATGCTGATTGTAGCGCCTTCACCCGTCTTGGTTACATTGATAATGGTGGGGAAGTTATCCTTTAAATCTTCCAGATGAGTGATGACAAATATCTTTTCAAAATCGTCCTCGATGGACTTGATTGCTTCCACAAGGCGTTCCCGCCCTACGCTGTCCTGGGTACCGAAACCCTCATCAATAATCAAGATGGGCAGGGCAGCGCCTGCACGGCGAACCAGCAGTTTTGAAAGGGCGATGCGAAGTGCAAGATCAATGCGAAATGTTTCACCGCCGCTAAACATCTCATAATCCCTGGTGCCGTATTCATCCGATATTTTTATATCCAGTGTTTCCACAGATTCACCTTTCCTGCTTTTTAACTCTTTCTGGCCTTCCAGCTTTAGAGACAGCCTGTTATCGCTCATTTTACTCAATAAGCGGTTGGCTTCCATCTCGATTTCAGGGAAAGCCTGGCCTATGAGTAAAGCCTGCACACCCTCTTTGCTAAATACCTCAATCAAATCCCGGTAAATTCCCTCTTCATTTCTTATCTGATTTAATTTATTCTCCTTATCCAGCTTCTCTGCGCTCAATGCCGCCGCTTTATCTAAGCGCTCCCGGTTGACTGCAATGGCCGAAAGTATCTCTTTCTCCCCTGCCAGCTTTGCCCTCAAATCCTCTTCAATCTCTTCAAATCCGTCCATATTTTTATCCAGCCCCGATATCTCGTTTTGAAGCTCATCACGTTTAGCTGAATTTATGTCAATGGAGTTTTTAAGTGCGTTTATCATCCTCCTGGCTTCATGTATAAAATTTTGCTCGGTTAATGCCATGCTGCGGGCTAGATCCAGCTGCTGTTTTAACCCGTCATATGGCCGCAGATCTTGAATTCTGAGTTTCAAGCTTTCATGTTCCTGTTTATCATAATTAAGCCCATCCCTTTGCCGTATAAGCAGCTGCAAAGACTTCTCGTCATCGGCTGCAAATTCTTTTCCCTCCAATTTACGCTCCAGCCTGAGGGCATCTGCCTTTAAAACCAGGAGCGTTTCACCGGCCTTATTGCATTCATCTAATTTTTGCTGAACTACGGCCAGTCTCCTGTTTATGTTATCCCGTTTTTGGGCAAAATCCTTTGTTTCTGCAGTATATTCCTTTGTTTTATCCGATATCCGTGTGCTAAGTGCAGACAATTCCTTCAATATTTGAGTCGTCATGTCCCTATTATGTAAAGTTTCTTCCTCAAGTTGCGACCTGATTATTTGTATCTCAAGTACCCCCAACTCTGTACCGCATAGAGGGCAGGCAGACTTATCGCTGTGAAGCAGCTTGACCTTCTCCGCATTATCCTTTATTTGCAGTTGCAAACGGGAAAACTCTGCCTGCAGGTCACTTCTTGTAACAATTAATTGATTAATATGCTCGTATTTTAGCAACAGCTCTTTTTCGCTTTCAACGATGCACTTCAAGTCTTCCATAAGTTCAGCTTGCTCTTTTTCCAACATTTTCAGCTGATCGTGTTTTTCCTCATTCACGCTGATATTATTATTGATTTTTCCCAAATCAATCTGAACTTTCTGCCTATGCCGCAGTATTTGTTTTTCGTATTCCCCTATCCGCTCCTGGAGTGCCAATAACTTTTGTAGTTTGAGGTTGCTCTCCTGCTCCCGCTCTTTACATATTATGTAAACCTGATAATTGTCCTCGATTTTCTGGCTATTGTTCAGCAGTTCCTCATAGCCCAATAATTTTTCAAGCCTGGCATTCAGCCTCCCTTCCCATTCCTGTAACTCGGCCTGATTATCAGCAATACGCATTTTTAAATACGACAATTTTTCTTTTTTAGACTCGATTGCCGCTTTGTTTTGCCTGAATTCTTCAAGCCGATTTTCTATTATCTTCTTTTGCTCCTCGATTTGGGACAATGAATGGCTAAGCCTGACGGCCTCGTCCTCGTATTCATGCGCAGACTGAAGCAGATCCGCAATATTGGCAATATTTATATTGAGGCTGTCCGCCAGATTCCTGGAAGCCAGAGCCTGTTCCCTGGCTCTGGCTTCCAGCCGGTCATAAATCTCCAGCCCCAGAATACTTGCCAGGATTGCCTTTCTTTTCGCGGGTGTTTTAATGCTGAACTCATTAGAGTGTCCCTGTCTCAAAAAAGCGCTGTTTACAAAAGTCTGATAGTCCATGTGCAGCAATTCCAATATCCTATCCTGTGTTTCGGCGATAGTATTGCCGCTGATTGAAACATAACCCGTATTTTCGTCATGAATTTGCAGATCGAGAACAGACTGACCCGGTTTTGTATTTCCCGGTTTTCTGCTGCGTTTTCTGATTACCCTGTATTTTTGATCAGCCAGAAGAAATTCAAGCTCTACCTGCATTTCTGTCTGCCCGAAATGTATCAGGTTATCGTCGCTGTCAGATCTGGATTTGCCCCAAATTGCCCATGTTATGGCATCAAAAATGGCCGATTTTCCGTTTCCATTGCCACCACAGAGGCAGGCTACATGTATGCCTTCGAATGATAAAGCGGGAACATTATCGAGGTAGCACATGAAATTCTGCAATTTTAGCTTCAGTGGAATCATTTTTACCGTTAATACCTGCCTTTACTGCCAACTTAATAGCAGATCTGATTTTCAAATTCTCCCGAATTATTTTAACATAATAGGAGGTCACGGCTGCTTATTAAATTATATGCAAAAAGGTAGAACATGTTTGAAAGCTTGATCCAAAAACTCGAACGAAGTTTTAAAAACCTGACAAATAAAGGCAGGCTGAGCGAAAAGGATATTGATGAAAACCTGAGGCAAATCAGGCTGGCTTTGCTGGAAGCCGATGTAAATTTCAAGGTGGTTAAAACACTGGTGGATAATGTCAAACAAAAGGCCATTGATGCCGCTATTTTAGAGAGCCTTACTCCAGGGCAACAGATAATAAAGATCATCCACGGGGAACTGGTCAACGTACTTGGCAACGATCAGGTTAGCCTGAAACTCTCTCATGATATTCCTTCGGTTATCATGCTTGTGGGATTACAGGGCTCCGGCAAAACTACCACAGCGGTCAAACTAGCAGTACAGCTGAAAGGGACAGGACGATTCCCGCTGATGGTGGCCGCTGACACAAGAAGACCGGCCGCTATGGATCAATTAAGAACGCTCGGTCAGCAAAACAATATTCCTGTTTATTCAGAAGAGGGGAGTAATTCACCTTTGGCGGTATGCAATAATGCCTTAAGAAAATCTAGAGAGCTGGCTACAGACGTGGTTTTACTGGATACCCAGGGACGTTTACACATTGATGATTTATTAATGCAGGAACTTGGTGATATCAAGCAAAATGTTAATCCTCATGAAATTCTGTTGGTAGTTGACTCAATGACAGGACAGGATGCAGTCAGAATTGCTGAGGAGTTCAATGCCAGGTTAAACGTTACGGGATTGATTCTGACCAAGATTGATGGAGACGCCAGAGGAGGAGCGGCTTTATCCATCAGGTATGTCACCGGTATTCCCATTAAATATCTGGGGACAGGGGAAAAGGCAGTAAACCTTGAAATTTTTTATCCTGATCGCATGGCATCAAGGATTATGGGCATGGGAGACGTCATGACCCTGATTGAGAAAGCACAGCAGAGTTATGATCAGCAGCAGGCAGCAAAATTGGGGAGAGAATTACACAAGAATGATTTAAACCTGGAAGACTTCCTCGAGCAGTTGAAACAAATACAAAAAATGGGCCCTATCAGCCAGTTATTGCAGATGATCCCTGGATTTAACAGGATGCCTGAAAGTGTTCTAAACGGCGAAGGGGAAAACCAGTTGAAGCAGATAGAAGCAATTATATTGTCCATGACCCCGCAGGAAAGAAGAAATCCAAAAATCATCGACGGCAGCAGGAAAAAAAGGATCGCTATGGGAAGTGGTACTTCAACAAAAGATGTTAATCAACTATTAAACCAGTTTGTACAGGTAAAAAAAATCACAAAAATGGCCGCTCAGGGAAAACTGCCTAAGAATATTATGCCCGGCTTTAAACAATGATTACTTTAAGGGAATAGAACTGACCGTCAGCAACAACTGGTTGTTAACTATATCCACAGCCTCTAATTCAAGCGGCAACTCGCTCAAAGGATTTTGCATCTTGATAAATATATTCATAATATCCTCCGCCCTCTGAGCAAACGACTTGGGCAACGGCAACCTACCCAGTTTAAATTCAAGGATATTCAGTTTTATACTGCCTTTGACTATTTCCGGTTGGGTTACAAGCCCTATTTTAGCATTGGCGGCGTTTTCCCCGAGCGCAAAATAAGTCCAGCAGAGATCATTTTCGAAAGATACCAGCAATTCTTTCACAGGCAACTGGTCCTCTGCCATCATCTGTACGAGTTTCGAATTAATTTCTTCCTTGGTCAGCACCAGTGTAAATTTACTTTTTTGCTTGGCGGCTGCCGCTGTAAGGATGGTCTCGCGAAAGTCATCAACCTTTTGATTATAGCTTTTCAGATATTCCGCACTGACTCTGCCTATATCTATCTGGCTCTTAATGTCAGGAGTAAGAGAATAAAGCACAAATCCTGAAAAAGCAAGTAATGAACAGATAATGGCCAATATGCCTATTGCCATTAAAATTGTTGTAATAATTTTCACGTAAATAACTCCTTCAATCCCATATTTGTTCCTATTCCAGATAGTCCTTTAACTTTCTGCTCCGGCTGGGATGTCTGAGTTTTCTTAATGCCTTAGCCTCTATCTGGCGTATCCTTTCCCTGGTAACATTAAATTCCTTGCCCACCTCTTCCAGTGTTCTTGCTCTGCCATCTTCAAGTCCGAATCTTAACATGAGAACTCTTCTTTCCCTTTCGCTTAATTCCCTAAGTACGGAATTGAGTTGGGCCTTCAACAATTCACGAGAGGCGGTGTCAGCTGGCGACATGGTTGAACGATCTTCTATGAAGTCACCGAGGTGGCTGTCCTCTTCTTCGCCAATGGGCATCTCCAGAGAAATCGGCATCTGTGAAAGTTTCATTATCTCCCTGACTTTATCGGATGATATTTCCATACCCTTACCAATTTCTTCCGCGCTTGGCTCCCTACCAAATTCCTGGGCCAGCTTGCGATTTGTTCTAAGCAGCCTGTTGATGGTTTCCACCATATGAACAGGAATCCGTATGGTTCTGGCTTGATCGGCAATGGCCCGGGTAATGGCCTGTCTTATCCACCATGTGGCATAGGTACTGAACTTGTAACCCTTGCGGTATTCAAATTTCTCAACAGCTCTTACCAGACCGATATTGCCCTCCTGTATTAAATCCAGCAAAGGCATCCCATGCCCAACGTATTTTTTAGCCACACTGACAACCAGCCGTAGATTGGCTTCAGTTAAATGCCTTTCAGCTTTCTCTGCGTTTTTCTTAATCTTTTCAAAGTGAAGTTTTAATTGTGTACTCTTGGCCTTCAACGCCATAAGGAAATCATCTTTAATGGGCTCACGCACCAGTGATTCAACTTCTTTCCAGGTAGCTTTATCCCCGATAATGCTGAGTAATTCATCTGGGATTGATCTTATGTCCAGTGATACGCTGACCAGTCTGCGCTCTACATTCATAGGCGGCTCGTTAGTTTCCTCGGATACTTTTTTGATCACTTCGGCATCAATGACGCCATTGAGCTGCTTGCGCAATTTCTCGTCAGTCAATATGACCTTATATCTGGTACTGTTTGTCGCTTTCAGCAATTTCAGCAGCGAGAGAATAAATTGTTTTGAATGTACCAGGTGGCGCAGCAAATATATGCAGATTTCCTCGGCGGAAGGGTTTTTGCCATAGTGTTGATACCACTTCTTTGTGATCCTTTTTAAATATTTGGCCTCTTCCAATTTGCTGGCCAGATCTTTCTCATCGGCGGCAGTAAGCAGCTGCACCTTACCAATTTCTCTCAAATATACGTGTACCGGATCATCTATGGTCTCGTGCTCGTCAACCTCTATTTCCCATAGTTCCAGAGCCTTATTTCCAGATTTATTTTTAGCAGCAGTCTCCTCCTCATCCCTGGCGGCCTCTTCCATAAATTTCGCCAGTTCGCCGGCATCTTCTTCTGGCATATCGTCATCTATAAGATAGAAGGCATCAGAATCAATGTCATCCGGAATAGTTTCAACTTCTATCTCGGAATCTTCTTTTTTGCCATTAAGATTTGATATTATCTCCTCTTCATCAGGCAAACCAATGCTTGCTTCTTTCTTATTGCGACGCAATTTCTCTCCTTTTGCTTCTCTCTTGATAAACCTCTTTTAGCTGCACGGCTCCAAGTGCTCCCTGTTCCTCCAGTTTCGCCAGGTCCGCCAGTTTCACTCCTGTTTCCGCTTCGAGTGTCAGCATGACCGCTTTTTGGGCTTCCATTCTTTTGTGATATCTCTCCCGCAATCTGCTGGCATAAGTATAAAAAATCCTTTTCATTCTTTCCCCGTTGCCCAGCGGAGGATACTGTCTTTGCAGTAAATCATCCAGATGGAAATGCAGCAGAGGGTCCAAATTTGATCTCAGCGACTCGACGTCATCATATTTTAACCATTTTGTGAAAATTTCCAAATTCTCTCTTTTTTCAAAGTACCCGATGAGAAGGGCTTTAGATTCAGCCCTCAATTCAGGAAACTGCAATAACAGCCCCAGACTGTCGTCCTCTAACTTCCCCATACCAGGAGATACGACATATTCTTTCCATGCTGCCATTGCATCACGCATTTTCGATGGTGAAACCTTTTTTGCCATATTCAGTATACTTAATATTTCCTGCTCATTAACATCTATAGCCACTGCAAACCGCTTATAATACGTTCCCCGGCGAACTTCATCCTTGATTTTGGTGACAATAGGTATAAATTTATCTATGGCCAGTGCTTTCCCGTTAGGGCTGCTCAGATCATATTTAGTTCTGATTATTTTAACCGCATAATCAATCAACAGTTCAGCACTATCCAATGCATTTTTCCAGGCTCTTACATCCAGCTTGATTACCTCATCCGGATCCTTGCCTTGAGGAGTTAAAACAACTCTTACGTCTGAATTCATATAATTTTCTATATCCACCGACTCGGCAATTCTCAAGCTGGCTTCCGCGCCAGCTTCGTCTGAGTCCAATGCCAGTATCAGGTTTTTAGTGTACTTTTTTATAACGGCCAGATGCTTTTCAGTTAATGCGGTCCCCATTGTCGCCACAGTATTATCCCAGCCATACTGGTGTGATGTAATCACGTCCATATATCCTTCCGTAATGATGACCTGATTCTGATGACGGATGGCATCTTTAGACTTATCAATACCATACAGGCAGCTGCTCTTATCAAACACTATGGTTTGCGGTGAATTAATATACTTGGGCAAAGAGCCATCAAGAGATCGGGCGCCGAAACCAATCACCTTACCCATATAATCCCAGATAGGGAAAACGATCCTGTTTCTGAAGCGGTCGCAGAGGCTGCCATCGTCACGCTTGAAGATGACGCCTGTAGCCAGTATGTCAATAGTTTCATAACCTTTGCCGCTTAAATAGTTGTACAGGTCAGTATAGCTGTCCTTGCAGTATCCAAGGACGAATTTATGTATCATGCTTTCGGCAACTCCGCGGGATTGGAGATACTTACCCGCCGCAGGTGAAACATTTGAATTCAACAGAAGCTCGTGGAAATAATTAGCCGCTATCTCATTTATCTCAAAGATGATATCTCTATATTTAATTTCATCTTTATCTTTACCCGCGGGCTGATCCAGCACTATGCCCAGCCTGTCAGCCAGCAGCCTTAGGGCCTGGCCAAAATCCAGCCCCTCTTTTTTCATAACAAAAGAGTAGATATCCCCGCCTGTGCCGCAGGAGCCAAAGCAGTGCCATGTCCCCTGCTCGGGGAAAACAAAAAATGAAGGGGTCTTTTCAGAATGGAACGGGCACAGGGCCTTGTAATTACGTCCGGCTTTAGATATTTTCACATACTCGGAAATAAATTCAACTATGTCGATTTTCTGCTTAATTTCTTCGATTAAACCCATATCTTTATACATGATATTTCACTATTGCCCGGGATTAATCAATTCTCTAGCTGCAGCTTTGATCTCTTTAGCTTTAGCTAATGCATACCGGTCTGTCATACCGGCAATATAATCTGTAACTTTCCTGTCGATATTATCATTATTGACGTTGAATTCTAAGGGCAAAAGATGGGTATTCCGATAGAAATATTGGTAAATCAAGTGCATCGTCTTGCTTACCCTTCTTTTATCTTTTGTAGTCAGCTTAGAATTGTATACTGTCTCAAATAAGAAATTACGCAGCACATTGGCAGCATCCAGAATGGACGGGCTCATATTTATTGTAACGGGCTTTTCATCCTGCATCTGCAGATGTGGCAGTGTGGTTGTTATTAAATCCATAATCAGTGTGTTGATGCGTTCAGATGTAGAAGCCCCCAGCCTTGTTTTAACTATTGACGGCAGTTGCTTTTCCTCAATGACGCCGGCACGCACTGCGTCGTTTGTATCATGATTTATGTAAGCAATAATATCCGCAATTTTTACAACCTGGCCTTCAAGTGTTCCAGCACTGCCCCAGCCTTCAGCGAAAATATCTATGTAGCTCTTTGAATGATTGACTATCCCATCCCTGACCTCCCAGGTCAGATTCAGTCCCCTGCCATTCTTTTCCAGCACATCCACAATCCTTAGACTCTGCTCGTTATGCTTAAATCCCTCAGGATTTAACCCGTTTAAAATTTCCTCCCCCAGATGTCCGAAAGGAGTATGTCCCAGATCATGACCCAGCGATATAGCCTCGGTTAAATCCTCATTCAAATTTAAAGCCCGCACAATTGTCCTGGCTATCTGTGATACTTCAAGAGTATGGGTTAGCCTGGTAACATAATGATCACCCAGCGGCGAAATAAATACCTGGGTTTTGTGCTTAAGTCGCCTGAAAGCATTGGAATAAAGGATTCGATCACGATCCCGCTGGAATTCCGTGCGCAGCGGGCAAGGTTCTTCCTCATAGGTTCTCCCTTTGCTGTGCCTGCTTTTTGCAGCGAGTGGAGACAAGCGCTCCTCGTCATCCTCCAACCTCTGCCGAACATTGATACTCAACATAGACAGCCAACAGGAACCGGATAATGAATAAGTTTAATTCTAACTATTACTTGCCCAACTTCTCTTCGGCAGCTGCTACGATATTTCTTGTCTCATCGATCATATCAGGGCTGACAGATACAGAGGTGATGCCCCATTTAACAAGTTTCTCTGTAATTTCAGGGTACACTGATGGCGCCTGACCACAAATGGAAACCGTGATGCCCTTGGACACAGCAGCTTTAACCGCCTTTTCAATAGACACAAGTACGGCTTCATTCCTCTCGTCAAACTATGAAGCCAGCCTGGCATTATCCCTGTCTATACCAAGTACCAGCTGTGTCAAATCATTAGACCCGATAGAAATACCGTCAATTCCTACATCGATAAACCTGTCAATCAAAATTATATTGGAGGGCACTTCTACCATCATCCATAACTTGAAGTGTGGAAACTGGTACAGGCCTTCAGCCGCAAGAAAGTTCTTGATCTTCACCATTTCGTCTACAAACCTGACAAATGGAATCATGACGTATAAATTATTGTAATCTTTGCATATATTTTTTATGGATTCAATTTCCATGCGGAATACTTCAAGTTCATGAGTATATCTGGAACAGCCACGGTAACCAATCATAGGATTTTCTTCAAGCTCTTCGTACTTCTCTCCACCGCGTAAATTCCGGTATTCATTGGTTTTGAAATCGGTAGTACGATAGACTACTGGCCTCGGATAAAATGCCTTGACGAATGTACCGATGCCCCGGGTCAAAGAATCGACAAATTGATCACGTTTGCCTTCATGCAGCATAAAACGCGGGTGCCATCCGATCTGGGCAACCATAAACTCGGCCCGCAGAAGTCCTACTCCGTCCACATTCCTGGCTGCGATGGTCTCTGCAAGTTCAGGTTCAGCCAAATTCACATAAATTCTGGTTTTGGTCTTTATATTCTTTTTGACAACAACAGTAGATCTGGCTTTTGTTTCCTCCGCCACTTTACCATCGTATACCTTGCCGCGAAAACCGTCCACAGTAATCTGCTGTCCATCTTTAAGCATTTTGGTTGCTTTTCCGGTACCTACTACACAGGGGATACCCAGCTCCCTGCTGACAATAGCCGCATGTGCGGTTCTGCCACCCCTGTCGGTGACTATGGCAACTGCTCTCTTCATTGCCGGCACAAAGTCGGGGGTTGTCATTTCCGACACGAGAACATCCCCCTGCTTGATCTTCTCAATATTGGATGATTCCAGTATAATACTGACCTTGCCAACAGCTATGCCGGGACTGGCAGCAACACCATCAAATATGGGAGTTGCATTGATTTTTGGCAATGAATCTGACTTTGTCTCAGCCTTCATCGTGGTAACAGGCCTGGACTGAACAATATATAGTTTCCCTTTGAACTTTGCCCATTCGATGTCCTGATGGCTTTTATAAAGCCCCTCTATATCTTTTCCGATTTGGGCCAGGCTGAGAATGTCTTTGTCCGCCAGTTTCTGTAAATTTTGCTTGTCCTCGTCTACAGCAAGGCGGATATTGGGCTCCAGTTCTCCTGCAGAAGCATTTGGCTTGCCGATTAAACGCCATTCCTGTTTGTTAATCTTCTTTTCTATAATCTTTAATTTTGTTTTATCCAATAAATATAAATCAGGTGTCACATCACCTGATACTATTAGCTCACCAAGTCCGTAAATTGCTTCAATTAATATCTTTGAGCTGTCGCTGCTCAGCGGCTCAACTGTAAACATAACGCCAGAGATCTCTGATTGTACCATCTGCTGTACCGGTACAGCGATACCTACTTTTAAATCATCAAAGCGATTTTCCGCACGATAAAAAATAGCCCTGGGTTCAAACAGGGAAGCCCAGCAACCCTGAACTGCTTTAATAACATCCGCCTCCCCCTGCACATTGAGAAAGGTCCTCTGCTGCCCGGCGAAAGAAGCATCAGGCAAATCTTCAGCCGTTGCCGATGACCTGACGGCTACTAAAGTGTCACCTAATTTCTTATAAGCATCTTTTATTTCGTTTACAACATATTCAGGAAGGGCAGTTTCCATGATCCTGTTCTTGATTAATGCGGCGGTTTCCTGCAGTGCAACAGAATCATTTACGTCTAAATATTTTAGATAATGGGTAATGAATTCTGAAATCTTTGTGGATTTGATAAAGTCAAAATAAGCGTCTGAGGTCACGATAAAACCAGGGGGTACTGGTATACCGGCTTGTGTTAGTTCGCCGAGATTAGCACCTTTGCCCCCGACAAGCTGAATATCGTCTTTATTTACCTCGGTGAACCAAGCAATTACTTTTGGCCTTCGTTTCATTCCATCTCCTTATCACATATAAGTATAAAAGAAAAGAATGGTTCAAGGCTAAAATTATAGCATGAAACAGTGGCAGGCATAAATAGACATTGTCCGCAGCACAATCATGTAAAGAATTTATAAAGTTTAAATTGCTACGTTATACGACAGCATATTTAGCGCAATACAAATTCATGCTAATTTTAGCCATTGACGGATATATCACTATTATCTATAATCAACCTCGGCTTTCGATTAACGTTCAAGAAAGCAGATTTGTAATTTCTGACGAATTATATTAACCACCCATAATATCGTTAACATGTGATTCTGCCTGCGTGCAGACAGATTTAATATGTGGCATATGTAAAGATAACAAATAGGGGGTTTAAATGGAGCTCAGTCGTAGAGATTTTCTCAAGATCGGTGGGGCAGGGGTTGGCGGAGCTACTATTTTTGGCTTATTCAATCCTCAGTCGGGCCTGGCGGCTTCAGATAGTACTGCAACTATACCGCTACATAAAATAATCGGGGAAACAACAACCATATGCCCTTATTGTGGCGTAGGCTGTGGTTTTGTGGTCGCCTCAGAAAATGGCTCGCTGGTGAACCTGGAGGGCGATCCGGAACATCCTATAAACCAGGGCGGAGCCTGTGCCAAGGGCGGTGCCCAATTTCAGCTTTCGGCGCATAATCCTCTAAGAGTAAACAAAGTCAGGTACCGTGCCCCCGGCTCCTCCAACTGGGAGGAGAAATCCTATACCTGGGCATTTGAGGAGATTGCCAAACGTATCAAGAAGACCAGGGATGATCACTGGGTGGAGAAGGACAAAGCAGGCTTTGTGGTGAACAGGACGGAGGCCATCGCCTCACTTGGCGGTGCATCGCTGGACAATGAAGAAGGCTACCTTATATGTAAATTGATGCGCGCCATAGGGGTGGTGTATCTGGAGCATCAGGCGCGTATATGACATAGCTCCACTGTAGCGGCTCTGGGAGAGTCGTTTGGACGCGGCGCCATGACCAATCACTGGAATGATATCGCCAACAGCGATTGCATTCTTGCCATCGGCAGCAACTGCGCGGAGAATCATCCTGCAGCTTTCGGCCATATCATGACTGCCAAGGAAAGGGGCGCTAAGCTGATCTCGGCGGATCCCCGCTTTACCCGCACTTCGGCCAGGGCGGATATCTATATCAGGTTGAGGTCGGGCACGGATATCGCTTTCATCGGCGGCATGATCAAGTATGTTACTGATGACATGGAAAAAAATCCACAGAACTACAATATGGTCTATGTCACCGAGTATACCAATGCGTCAAACCTGATTAACGGCAATTTCAAAGGTGCGCCTGACCTAAACGGCTTATTTTCGGGATTAGATGAGGCCAAGAGAAGTTATGATAAATCTACCTGGCAGTATCAGAATGATGCCAACGGTATCCCGCTAAGGGATAAAACACTCAAAGACCCCAACTGCGTATTCCAGTTGCTCAGGAAGCAGTATGCCCGTTATGACATTGATACTGTATGCAATATTACCGGTACAGATAAGAATACCTTTCTGGAAGTCTGCCGCACATTTGCTGCAACAGGCAAAGCCGGAAAATCCGGTACCATCATGTATGCCATGGGAACTACGCAGCATACATATGGCAGCCAGAATATAAGGTCTTATGCTATATTGCAGCTCCTTCTAGGGAATATCGGCGTAGCCGGTGGCGGCATCAACGCGCTGCGTGGAGAGCACAATGTGCAGGGCTCTACGGATATGGCCCTGCTGGCTCATATACTGCCCGGTTACCTGAGTATGTCCATGAACACTGATCTAACCTTGGCAGACTATTTGAAACGCGCTACGCCGACCAGCAAAGATCCCAACAGCGCTAACTGGTGGCAAAATTATCCTAAATATATCGTTAGCCTTTTGAAGGCCTGGTATGGGGATAATGCAACCAAGAATAATGATTTTGGATTCGGGTATCTGCCTAAATCAAGCGGAAATGCAGCCTATTATCACATTAACCTGTTTGAAGCTATGCATGAGGGTATCATCAAAGGGCTTATCTGCTGGGGGCAAAACCCCGCAGTGGGCGGCCCCAACTCCAATTTCGAGCGCGAGGCGCTGGATAAACTGGAATGGATGGTCTGCGTTGACTTATGGGAGACGGACACCTCCGTGTTCTGGAAGAGGCCCGGGGTTAACCCTGCTAATAATAAGACCGAGGTCTTCCTGCTTCCTGCCTGCTGCCACTATGAAAAAGAGGGCAGCGTCAG